>NZ_JAVDPZ010000016.1:0-84658 GCF_031453995.1 Nitrobacter vulgaris
CCACCCGATACGACAGGCGAACAGAACACTTCACAGGCTTCATCAAGCTCGCAGCAGCCATGATATGGATGCGATGAATGCCGATCGGTTCTAGCCCTTTCGGCCTGGCGGCGGCGCTCCGTGACGCTGTTAAGAGGACTCTGGACCATAAGCACCAATCGATGCAGACCGGGGCGGCCGGTTACAGGCAAGAATCCGGCGCGCGCATTTCAGCTATCAGACGAGTTCATTGAGAAGGTCGATGCTTGGGCGGCCCATCAGAAAGATCGACCCGGCCGCTCCGAGGCCGTCCGCCGCCTTTAGAGACCGGGTTGAAGGCGAAGAACTCCAAATGAGACATCTGGTTTGGTTTATCGCCGCGGTGGTATTGCTGGTGCCCGCCGCGGCCATGCAGATCACCAATGAAGTGAGGTGGGATACCGCTGATTTCGTCATATTCGGCGGCATGCTGATCGCAGCGTGTCTCGCCTTCGAGGCGATGACGGCCCTGACAAACCGCGCTCGCTATCGCATCGCCGGCGGCCTCGCGATCGTAGCCACATTCTTTGTCGTGTGGCTGGAACTCGCCGTTGGTATCATGGGCCCCGGCTAGATGAATTGCGTAGGTTCGCGCTGAACCAGGAGATTTTGATGCACGAGACGTTAGGTCATTCCAAAGACTGTCATTGCTGGGGACGCCGCGGGTTCCTCAAATTTGCTGGCGCGGCGACCGCCCTCGGTGGTGGTATGCTCCTGACAAAAAATACTTTTGCCGCTTCCCTGACACAGCAGCAGCGCGATAACTTTACGCCTCAACAAATCATTGAAGCGATGAAGAATGGAAATGCTCGGTTTCGCAGCGGCGAAAGGAAGGATCGCAACTACCTGCGAGAGCAGGAATCTAGCGCGGAGGGACAATATCCAAAAGCAGCCCTGCTCAGCTGTATCGACTCGCGCGCGCCAGCCGAGGTGATCATGGATCTCGGCATCGGCGATATCTTCAATGCTCGAGTGGCCGGCAACATAGAATCTGCCAACATCCTTGGAAGCCTGGAATTCGCTTGCAAAGTTGCTGGTGCTAAAGTCGTGCTTGTGATGGGCCATACATCCTGCGGCGCGATCAAAGGGGCCATCGACAACGTCGAATTAGGAAACCTGACTGGACTTCTCGCCAAGATCAAGCCAGCGGTGCAAGCCACGTCTTACGCGGGTGAACGGTCCGCTAAAAATTACGATTTCGTGGACGCTGTCGCTCGGACGAATGTCGGTATGACCATCGCTAATATTCGGAAGCAAAGTCCCGTCCTCGTCGGTCTTGAATCCAGCGGCGCCATTAAGATTGCGGGAGCAATATACAATCTCAAAACTGGCGCGGTGGAATTTCTTCCATGATCTCCGGCTCAGAAAACCGGATCGGCTCGATAGGATACCGATCACAATTTCAAGATTGCTGGAACATTTTAACCGGATGCTAACTGGCGCATGCGCGCAAGGCGGCGCTTTTTTGTGGAACTCTGACCTCACGCCCCGCATTGGTTCTTCGGACGGATTAGCCATCCGTTCGCGCTTCTGCCCTGACCCGCCGGTGATCCCCCTCGCCGGCGGGTTTGTACTGAGCAGCCGCTTCATTGTGAACTCGATCTCGCCGCCGGGCAGCTCGCGCGAAGTTTCACGCGTGTGCCGCGAAGGGTCAGAATCTTCCGCTCAACTACGACCGCGACGGCCGGATCATGCTTGAAATCCGGCTCAAGACGCAGCTGGCGTTTGAGTTTTCAGACTGTCGACGGCGTGCACCGGCGGCATGTCACCCTGCATCAGGTGGGCGATTGCGCTGTATACCAACCGCTGGCTCTCGAGCTTGCTCATGCCGGCGAACACGGGCGACGTCACTTCGATGCTGAAGTGTCCCCCGCCGCCGTTGACTGTGGCCCGTGAATTTTGAATCTGCTGCTCGATGGCCTCGCGCACCGCGTCGATGACGGAACCCTGAAAGTCGGTTGGGTGGGATGACATAGTGCTCCTTTTATATGGCAAATGCCGCGATCTGCGCCAATGAAACTCTGGAGCTCTCACGACGTATCTATCTCGGATGATGTCCGTAGCCCCCGATAAATTGCCCGTCAACCGCGCTGCCTTCCCGGCGACTGTCCCCGCTGGTCGCAGAATTCCGTCCCGTCAATGACAGGAGCTTGGTTCCTGCTTGCCGGGCTCTGTACCAATCTGGACGTTGGCGCAGCCACTGCCTGGTCGGAGCGTATGCTGGGCTTTCGCAGTCCTGCGCAATTCTCCCCGATGCGGTAGACGCAACCAGTAGTAAGTGGCCCCTGGAACGAATGTGCACGTTCGCTGTTTCCAAGGTCTACAAATGGAGGCCACCTTGAAAACATTCGCTACTGCACTTGCACTTCTCGTGATGTCGACTGCGTCGTTCGCCCAGACACCTGCGCACACGCCTTCGCAAGCCGCAGCTCCTATTGCAGCTGCCGGCGACTGGAGCGCATCTAAGATGTCAGGTGTGAACGTCTACAATGAAGCTAACGACAAGATCGGTGAGATTTCTGATGTGATCATCACTGAGCAAGGGCAGGTGAAAGGCGTCGTTATCGAAGCTGGCGGCTTCCTGGGAATGGGAAAGCACTATGTACTGGTCGCCATGAACAGCTTGAAGTTTTCCAACGAGGCAGGAAAGACATCATCAGGAAAAACGTCTGAGACTAAGAGAGAATGGTATCCAGACCGGGCCGTCCTGAACGTGACGAAAGACAACCTGAAGGCGATGCCTGAGTTCAAGTACTAAGCCTCAATCAGGGCTCCAAAGCATTTGTTTTGGAGCCCTCCTTTGCGCGCACCCAATGAGCCAATGAAGGGCTTCTACAAACTCTGATGCAATGACCTGATACGGCACCAGAGCTCCATGTGCCTTTCCACAACGAGCGAGGTTCTGTCATCTGCTCCCGCTCGCGACGCGCCACTTTCGCCCGCCACGCAACGGAGATGCACAAATGACGTCTCCGTTGCGAGTTCGTTCTGAGAATTCAGGCTACTCAAGTACAGGGGCCGTCATTGCTCAGCGCGGAATACTCCGGCCTTACTTCTGGGTGCAGGTGCCTGACTGCCCGGTGCCCCGCTTGTAGGTGCCGCCATTAGCATTGCAGCCCGTTTTCAGCTTGGCGCAGAGGGCCTTATCGTTGCAGAAAGCGTCCGACTGCGGACCGATGTCGGCGGCAAATCCCATCTGCTGGCCGGCCTGTGATGGTTTGGTGCAGACGCCTGACGAACCGTCCGGCTTGCTGGGCGAATATTTATAGCCGGCACCCTCGCAGGCCGCCTTGAGCCGGGCGCAACTGAAATTGCTGTTGGGTTTGTCTCCCTTGCTGTTGCAACTGCCGACAGCTTGTCCGGCTGAGGTCGGCGGCGGTTCGGAGCGTATCGTCGCCCCTGGGTCCGGCTTGGTCATGGGCTGTGCCAGCGCGGCGGCCGAGGCGAAAATCAAGAGTGCTGCTGTAACGAGACTACGTCTGATCATCTTCGTTCCTCCGGGGCTACTTACGACAGATCGCCGGTCCTTGACCGACGTGAGACTTCTCATCTGACGGTGACAACGCTCCAGGGGTTCAAGGGCAGTGGAAACAAATCGTTTGCGGATAGCCCGTCACCTTGGGCGACGGTCGCTGTTGAGCGTTTCGCGCAACAGCATTCGGGGGCTACCTCGTCCGTCCCAGATTTATTTGCTTGCTCCATCTCCCGGTGGAGACGACGCATTCCAATATTACCCCTCATCTCTCGCGATACGGAGTCGCGGAGGTGTTGGTCGCTTTCGTGACCGGCAAAAAACGTTTCGTTTCGCTATTTGGAGGCGCGTAAGACCCATGCCCGTGTTGATGTTTAGCGCGATCCTTGGCTGCGGCCTGCTCTTTTATGTCAGCTATCGCTACGTGCGATCTCATCCCCCCATGCGGGAAGAGCGAGAGGCACCTGAAGATGCACCTCAAGAGATCGCGAAAGGCGATTGAGCGGCCGCGCATAGCGCTTTCTTGACGCGTGAAGCTGATCGCGGAGGGCGAAGCACATTTCCATGTTAAAGTGAAGGATATCAAACTTTATCTAATAGACTGATAAATAATGATTTTCAATCCCATCAGACGGCGTTCTGAATAGACAAAAAACCGCCCATATGCCCCCATACCCAGACGTGTATGGGAACGGATGCGTCGGTAAGGCGCGGACTTGGGCCACACCGCCGTCCCCACCTAAACAGGGGGAACAGGCAGGTGAGTGAAAACGACCCGACCGACTACGCTCTCGCGGCAATTGCGGTTCACCTCAACAAACCGGAAACATCCAACGAAGCAGACGCCGGGGGTGTACCCGAGGCTGAGACGGCAGAAGAGCCCGGCTTTGAACCGGAGGAGGACATACTAACGGCGGAGCCAGATGTCCCCGAACTCCCTTCCAACCTCAATGAGGATGACAGCTACACGAAGTTCGGCCCCGGCCCGCTCGTCGCCGTTCGGTTCAAGTGGACGACACGCCGCGGCGACAAAGACGAGTATTTCGTTGATGAAACGATCGGAGAAAGCTCCTACCCGCTTGTCAGCGGTCCGATGACACACGAAGCCGCAATCAAGTTCGTCGACGACCGCGAACGTGACGCCTGCCAGCGGTTTGAAACTCTGCGAAGTGAGATGGCTGGCGGAGAAACCGGGCAGCGCGCTAGCGAATAGTTGGCGGCCGACTGAAGTACTGACCTCTCTGAGCCGAACGCCGTGCGGCTCCGTCGAAAGGCGAGCGGCTTCCATTTCGGCGCATTGTGAGTGACTTGGATTACATTCCGGAGATCCTCGAACTCCCAAGGTCGCGCATACAATTCCGACAGGCATCTTCTGCCGGCGGGCCATCCTGGACCCCGTTGAACTTCTAGATCATAATTTCGATCGATCTTCTTGTTTTACCTATTGAGCTCCGCCGCATGGGCGGGGCTTTGATGTCGTCAGCTGCTGACCTTGCCGGCGTATTCCTCGTCAGTGACATGCTCCATCCAGGTGACGGCACTTCCGTCAAGGGATTCATGCACCGCGATATGAGTCATGGCGGCAGTCGGCCCGGCGCCGTGCCAGTGCTTTTCTCCCGGTGAGAACCATACTGTGTCGCCGGGGTGGATTTCGCGGATCGGTCCGCCCTCGGTCTGGACCAGCCCGACGCCGGAAACCACGTATAGCGTCTGGCCGAGCGGATGGGTGTGCCATGCCGTGCGCGCGCCCGGCTCGAACGCGACGCTCGCGGCGAGGACACGAGAGGGCGCGTTCACGGTAGCGATGATCGGCTCGACCGAAACCGTGCCGGAGAAGTATTCCTTGGGTCCAGGTTTTGCCGGCCGCGACCCTGCTTGATGGATATCCATGGTGATCCTCCCTGGGTTGCCGCGCACGCGACGGCGCTCTGAGCGCTGTCGTGCCTCTTCGCTGATTACAGCATCCTGTGAGCTCGCCATCAATAATTCATTGAATTTGCATACACTATTCTTGAGATTCCACTCGGCATTCCTGAGCTTCCGCTCGGGGCCAACCGGGCTGGCGAACTTATTGATTGGTCATGGACGCATCCTTGTCCCCGCCTCGCCTTCTGCCAAGCGGCGACGCCGCCATCACGGTGGAATTCGGCCGCAACATCGACGAGCAGACGAACCGTCGTGTGCTTGCACTTGATCGCGCGCTTTCAGACACACCAATCGACGGCGTTACGGAAACGGTGCCAACCTATCGATCGCTGCTTGTTCACTACGATCCCGTTCGGATCGGTTTCGAAGAACTTGGGGAACGCCTGTCGGCACTCGCGCGATTGCCCGTGCCTCCGACCACCCCGGCGCGGCGTTGGCGCATCCCCGTTGTCTATGGTGGCGAGAACGGCATCGATCTGGAAGATATCGCGAAGACGTTGAACATCACGCCTGAGGATATCGTGGCGCGTCATGTCGCCGGCGACTATCGTGTCGCCATGATCGGATTTACGCCGGGTTGGTCCTATCTTAGTGGCCTCGACCGTTCGCTACAGATGCCACGGTTGCAGAACCCGCGCTTACTTACGCCTTCCGGTGCAGTTTCGATTGGCGGTTTTCAGACGGGTATCCAGTGCCTCGCTGGACCCAGCGGCTGGCGCCTGTTGGGACGAACCGCTGTGCGTACCTATCAGCTCCATCGCAATCCTGTTTTCCTGCTCGAACCGGGAGACGCCATCACGTTTTATGCGGTCGACGGCAAGCAATTCGCGGAACAGGATCGCGCTGCCGAGCGCGGCGAGTTTGTCGCGCAGTTGGTGACTTCGTGAGCAAACTTGTTGTCACGGCGGCCGGGCCAGCGACCTCGGTTCAGGACGGCGGCCGCTATGGTGCGCAGCGCTATGGGTTGACGCCAAGCGGTGCAGCGGATCGCCTGGCACTGGCTGCTGGTAACTGTCTGGTCGGCAATCTACCCTTTGCCGCTGCGGTTGAAATCGGCCCGTTCAGCACAAGCTTCGCGGTCCGCGAAGGCAAGGTGCGCATCGCGCTCACGGGCGCTGCGCGGGATGCTGAAGTTTCAGGCCGCTCGATTTCGTTCAACGAATCCTGCACGCTCGCTGATGGCGACAGCCTGATGCTCGCCGCTGCGCGCGATGGTACCTTCAGCTATCTCGCGATCGAAGGCGGAGTGAAGGGTGAGCCGATGTTTGGCAGCCTCGCCGTTCATGCACGCGCTGGCCTTGGCAGTCCGTTTCCGCGGCCGTTTCGGGTTGGCGACGTGCTCGATGTGGATGCGGCAAAGGCTGGGGTCGAGCACGGGATCGAACTTCCTTCTCAAGCCGATGGTCCGATCCGCGTCGTAATGGGTCCGCAAGACGATGAATTTGGCGAGGCTATAGAACTGTTTCTTGGCAGCGAGTGGAGAATCTCGGCGACGAGCGATCGCATGGGTTATCGCCTCGAAGGTCCCATCATCAAGCATCTTTACGGCCATAACATTGTCTCCGATGGCACCGTGAATGGCAGCATTCAGGTTCCCGGCAACGGACAACCGATCGTCCTGATGCCAGATCGCGGCACCAGCGGCGGCTATCCGAAAATCGCAACCGTCATTACAGCGGACCTCGGTCGCTTCGCCCAAATTCCCATGGGTCGCAGCTTTCGTTTCAAGGCGGTCACCATCGCCGAAGCACAGGCTGAAGCACGCGCGATGGCGCGCCTATTGCGGGCATTGCCCAACCGTGTCTGTAAGGTACGCAATACGGACATCAATGATGTGTTGCAAAATGCAAATATCGCCGGAACCGCGGTGAATGCATTCGACAGCGGGACGTGGCAGACTTGGCCGCCTTTGGAGCCATAACGGGTTCTCACTCCTCGTATCGGACGAACCATGACGATCGACCTCAACTGCGATCTCGGCGAAAGCTTCGGCGTTTGGCCGATGGGCGACGATGCTGCAATGATCGAGCTTGCGACGTCTGTTAACATCGCCTGCGGCTTCCACGCCGGCGATGCGGACACAATGAAGACGACCGTCGATCTCGCCAAAACACACGGCGTCAGCATTGGCGCACACCCTGGCTATCGCGATCTGCACGGCTTCGGGCGGCGGCCGATCGTCGGTCTTACGTCGAGGGAAATCGAAAACCTCGTCGCTTACCAGATCGGCGCGCTCCAGGCGATCGCCACCATGGCCGGCCACAGGGTCACGCATGTGAAGGCGCATGGCGCGCTGTCCAACGTGGCTTGCGAGGACGACACGACCGCGCGCGCGATCGCCTCCGCGATCAAGGCGGTCGACTCCGATCTCGTCTTCATGGTGCTTGCGAACTCGCGCCTCGTTACGGCCGGCGAGACTGCCGGTCTGCCGATGGTGCATGAAGTGTTCGCCGATCGTGCCTACGAAGACGACGGATCGCTGGTGTCGCGGCGCAAGCCGGGTGCGGTGCTGCACAACGCGGACGATATCGCTCGCCGCGTTGTCAGAATGCTTCAATCCGGAGAGGTTATTTCAATCACCGGCAAGACGATCAAGATGCGCATGGACACCGTCTGCATTCATGGCGATACGCCGGGTGCGGTCAGTATCGCGCGTTCATTGCGCAAAGCGCTCAAAGACAACGGCATCGCGGTCGCGCCGTTCAGGGCAATGAAATAATAGCTCCGTCAGAACGGATGGACAGCGAGCGAGCCGAATACCACTGCGGCGATCAGGGCGAGCGAGCCATAGAGTGCAAGTGTCTGGAGCCGTAACACGGTTCGCTCGGTTCGCTCATTCAGGCTACGGGCGCTAACGTTCAGGCGGTCAGATCGTTGTTGCATCTTCGGCCCTCCGGCTCAACACGGGCTAACAATGAACGACGGTTCCCATCAGAGGCAAGGTAGTAGAGGAAAATAACGATACGATTCTTCAAAACGCGGCATATCCAGACAGAAATTCTACCCTCCCCGTTGTACGAAAAATTCAATTCGCGGGTGGTCCAGATGCTGCGCTGCGAGACGTGCTTTTACGGCTTGAGGATTATGGCTCCTGTCGTCCGGCGACTTTCCAGCTCCGTTTGAGCTTTCGCCGCGTCCTTCAGTGCGTAGGCATGATTGATCTGAATGTGCAGCTTGCCATTGATGACGGCGGCGAACAGCGTATCGGCGCCTTCAAGAAGCTCACTGCGCGTCGCCACATAGTCGTTCAGCTTCGGACGTGTGGCAAACAGTGAGCCATGATTGGAAAGTTCGGCCAATGCAAACGGCGGCACTCGACCTGAAGCGTTGCCGAAACTGACGAATAGTCCGCGCGGCCGCAAGCAGGATAGCGAGCCTGGAAACGTGGCCTTGCCGACGCCGTCGTAGACCACGTCGCACAATTCGTTGCGGCTGATCTGTTTGACGCGCGCGACAAAATCCTCCTCCTCGTAGAGGATGACGTGATCGCAGCCATTGGCCAGCGCGAGATCCGCCTTGGCCTTCGACCCTACGGTGCCGATGACGTTCGCGCCAAGCGCCTTCGCCCACTGGCAGGCGAGAAGCCCGATGCCGCCTGCCGCAGCATGGATCAGCACACGATGACCGTGCTCGACCTTGAAGGTCTTGTGCAGGAGATACCAGACCGTCAGCCCCTTAAGCATCAGCACCGCGCCCTGCTCGTAGGTGATGTGGTCGGGCAGTTTAACCAGCTTGTCCGCCGGGATATTGCGGTCGGTCGCATAACCGCCAAGATCAAAATAGTAAGCGACGCGGTCACCGGGATGAAAATTGGTGACCCCCGGTCCAACGGAGACGACTTCGCCAGCCGCTTCATTGCCGACGATAAACGGCGTAGCCGGCATCTTGTAGAGCCCGCTGCGATAGTACACGTCGATGAAATTCAGGCCGATCGCATGTTGTTTGATGCGAACCTCGCCTTGTTCCGGCGCGGGTAAGTCCACGGCCTCATAGACAAGCGCCTCGGGACCGCCGACCTGATGAACGCGTACCGCCCTGGTCATCGTCCCTCTCCCTGCCTTTTGCATCAAGAGCGAAAGACATTGGACTGATGTTGTCAACCAGCGAAACGCCTCCAGGAACTCAGCCGCCCGCCTTCTCGCGATTGCGCCTCGCGAGCACGTTGAACATTTCCACTGCCGCGGAGAAAGCCATCGCAAAGTAGATATAGGCGCGCGGGATGTGGAAATGGAATCCGTCGGCCACGAGCGCGACCCCGATCAGCACCAGAAACGCCAGCGCCAGCATCTTGGTTGTTGGGTGTTTGCTGACAAACCGGGAAACCGGCCCCGACGCTAGGTACATGACGAAACATGCGATGATGACGGCTGCGATCATGATCTCGAGATCTTTCGCCATGCCGATCGCGGTGATGATGGAGTCAAGAGAAAACACCAGATCGATGATAATGATCTGCACGATGACCCAAAAAAACGCGCGTGGTTTCGGTGCTTCGCGCACCTCGTGTTCTCGAACTTCCACCTCTCCATGAATCTCGTGCGTGGCCTTGGCGATCAGGAACAAGCCGCCGCCGACCAGGATGATGTCGCGCCAGGAAAATGCGAAGTCTTGCACCGTTAGCACCGGCTCGGTCAGGCCGATCAGCCAGACCAGAACGGTCAGTAGAGCAATGCGGAAGATCACCGCCAGCGCCAGGCCGATCTGGCGCGCGCGCTTTGCCTGCTTGGGCGGAATACGCGAAACGATCACCGACAGGAAAATGACATTGTCGATGCCCAACACGATCTCGAGCACAGTCAGCGTCAACAGTGCAGCCCATGCTTCGGGGCTGGTCAGCAGTTCAATCATCAATTTCTGGCCTCAGGAGACGGATCACGACATCGCCACAGACGATGTAGAGCGCAATGGCGCAAAGCACGGCGGTGACCGGCATTGCCACATTGAAATCGTTGGCAATGGTCATCATCGCAAGCGCAGCCCATACAGCGATCAGCGACAGATTGAAACCGCGAAACCGCTTCACCCGTACCGGATGTAATACCTTGAAGGGAACGAAAGTCAGTACGATAAGCGCAGCGATGGCGAACGCCGACGCCGCCGGCGATGGACGCAGCAGAAACAGATAAAACGCCGCGGCATTCCAGAGCGCCGGAAAGCCGCGAAAGTGGTTGTCCTCTGTCTTCATTCGGCGATCGGAAAAATAGAGTGCGCTGCTGATCACAATGCCTACACCCAGCAACGGTGCGGCGAGCGGAAGCAGCAGGCCGCTCGCGGTAATGGCATAGGCCGGAACGAATACGTAAGTGAGGAAGTCGACAACCAGATCCAGGGTTTCTCCGGACCAGTTTGGCTGCATTGCTTCGACATTCAGCCGCCGCGCCATCGGCCCATCCAGGCCATCGATCAGGAGCGCGAGACCAAGCCAAGTAAACACGGCTGTCCAGTGCTCTCGCACCGCTTCCAGCATGGCGAGCAGCGCAATTCCGGCCCCACTAGCTGTGAAGACATGGACGAACAGCGCGGCAGCGCGCGACGTTCCGGGTCCGGGTGGCGGGGCCTGCCGGCTTGGGTGGCTCATTTGCACATCTTGCTATCAGGAATCGGACCGGTTTGTATAATGGTCGTTGCGGCGTTCCGCCGCGCGAGTGATTGGAAACGACTCCTGCTGGCTACGGCAATGCTCGTCTGCGGGCTTGAAAATGTCGCTGCGAATGCCGATTGTTGATCCATGAATGAGAGTACGAAACCGGTTGCGATCTTTGATGTCGCGGTGGTGGGTGGGGGGCCTGCCGGATTGGCTGCCGCGATCGCCCTCTCCCGTGCCGGTGCACGGACGGCGCTGATCGCGCGGCGCGTTGGCTATGGCGATAATCGGACGACGGCCCTGCTCGGCGGTTCCGTCGATCTTTTGCGGCAGCTTGATGTATGGCCCCGCTGCGAGGCCGATGCCGCCGCGCTCCGTGTCATGCGGCTCGTCGACGATACCCGGCGTCTTATCCGGGCTCCGGAGGTGCGTTTCTCCTCCGACGAGATCGGGCTCGATGCGTTCGGCTATAACATTGAAAACCGCACGCTGATGGCCGCCATGGAGGCGCGAGCCGTGGAAGCGGAAAACCTCACGCGGATCGACGGCGAGGCCGAGCACGTCACGCCGGACGATACTGTCGTCACCATTACAACCCGGCAGGGAGAGACGTTAACCGCTCGTCTGGCTATCGGCGCCGATGGGCGGCAGTCGCTCTGCCGCAAGGCTGCGGGCATCGGCGTCACACGTCGCGCGCTCGATCAGGCTGCATTGACGTTCAACGTTGCGCACAGCCGGCCGCACAAGAACATTTCCACCGAATTTCACACGCCGCATGGCCCCTGCGTTTTCGTGCCGTTGCCCGGAGACCGCTCCAGCGTCGTTTGGGTCGCCTCTCCGAAGGAGGCGGCACGGCTCGCTGCGCTAACCGACGACGAGTTGGTCGAAGCCGCCGAACGGCAATCGCATTCGATCTTGGGACGGCTTCAGGTCGGCCAAGGGCGGAGTGTGTTTCCGCTAGGGATCGAGCAACCAGCGCGCTTTGCAAGCAACCGCATTGTACTGGTTGGCGAAGCCGCCCATGTACTACCGCCGATCGGCGCGCAGGGGCTGAACCTGGGCCTGCGTGATGCCGCCGATATCGCAGACGTTGTCCGCGACGCTCTCTCTTCCGGAAAGGATCCGGGTGCATCTCAGACTCTTGCGCGATTTGAAACGGCGCGGCGCAGCGACGTCCTAAGCCGGACGTTCGCGATCGACATGGCAAATCGGTCGCTGCTGAGCGATTTCCTGCCGATCCAGACTGCACGCGCGCTCGGGCTGCACCTGATCAGCAAGGTCGGCCCGCTCCGGCGCCTTGCCATGCGCGAAGGTCTTTCGCCGTCGTGGCGGCAACGTCCATACGGAGAAACCGGATTTGGCTCAGCTTGAACGGCCGCCTCGGCCATCCCGGTTAGCGGAACCCAATTCACTCGGTTTTGCCTCTAGCTTAGGCCGCAATCCTGGTCTATTCGACCAAGGATGATGAAAGCGCGTATCGCCAAATTCCAGATCGGCCAAATCGTTCGCCATCGGATTTTTTCGTTTCGTGGCGTGATCTTCGATATCGATCCGGTCTTCAACAACACGGAAGAATGGTGGCTCTCGATCCCGGAGAATGTCCGGCCGCACAAGGACCAGCCGTTCTACCATCTGCTTGCCGAGAATGCGGATTCCGAATACGTGGCTTATGTGTCCGAGCAGAACCTTCTGCCAGACGATTCTGGCGAACCAATTCGGCATTCGCAGGTCACAGAAATTTTCGTCAAGGACAAGTCCGGGGGCTATCGCCCTCGCAACCCGTCCCTGAACTGAGGGCGTAGTTACTCGTCAACAAAAAAAGCGCTCCGCGAGGAGCGCTTTTTCATTTGCGTGTTTGAAAAAATCTATTGCTTGGCGGTAGGTGCGCCGGCGCTCTGCTGAGTAGCTTCGAGTTTCGCGCGTGCCTCAGCGGCTCGCTTTTGCAGTTCTTCCTGGAGTTTCTTCTGGGTCTCCTCGAACACCTTGGGGTCGGTCGGCGGGCCGTCATAGGCCTTCGCGAACTCAGCGAGCGGCAGCGGCAGCGTCAGCGGAGCCCCGTTGGAATTGATCGCCTGCACAATCAGGTTCTGGCCCTTCTTCATGTGGCCGAGCATATCCGCTGTCAGTTCATAATCAGACATGCAGCCGTTGGTGAAGCAGATCACGTAAGGACTCTGCTGCGGCGGATTACTGTCGATAATGATCCGCGTTCCGTGGACCAGCTGCATCCCGAGCGGCAGCGTCACGCGAAGAATCTTCTTCGGCTCGCCTTCGGGCTCGATGATGACCGCTGCGATCACAGGTTGGCCGGATTCGATCCGTCCATCCTTGCCGGTGAAACACACCTGCTTGGCCTTCTCGTCCTTCCCCTTCAGGCAGAACTTGGTCCAGGGCGCATAGATCAGCTGTACCTGCTGGTCGGCTGGCGCTGCCTGAGTCGCCGGCGCTGCCTGAGTTGCTGGCGCCGCCTGAGTCGCTGGCGCTCCCTTTGCGGCCCCCGGTTTGCCTTTGGATGAGGCGGGCGCTTGCTGAGCGAAAGCGTCCGACACAAATGGAGCGGCTACGAGCGTCACCGCGGCGAACAAGGCAAAGGCTCGTCCGCGAGGCAAAGCGGACGCGGTCAAAAGACGAAAATTCATTGCGGAAAACCCTTTCCTGAACGCCAACGGTCTCGATTCTAACATTCGCATTTCGTTTCAGCGAGCCTTACGAATGTTTAGAATCGAAGGACCGCTTGCAACCCAATTGCTGGTGGAGTTTCGAATTCGACATTCGCGTTCCCGACGCGGTCGGCTGGCGAAAATATCGAATTCACTCCACTAGGACCCGCCCCCCGAAGGGCGGGCGTCGGCGCAGACCATTCGGCGGCTGTCTCTTAGTGAAATGAGGCGGTTACGTGACGGTTCGCACTATCATGGACAATTGCCCGCCTTCAATACTAGGGCGCATAAAAAGATCAATGGCAACATACGTTTTTTGACATCCCTTCAAACCGCGTCGCGGCGGTTGTGATAAAATTTTCTGTGCGTAAGTTCGAATCAAAACGGATCCGGTGTTTTCGATCGATACCGCGTTACCGCGGCCGGACAGGAGTGTGTCTGGCGCTCGCAGTCGGGCTGCTCGCTGCCGGATACCAAGGAGTTGCGGCGAATCCCGGCTACGCCATCGCAATGCATGGCAAACCGGTCTTGCCGCCTGATTTCAGCCAGATGCCCTATGCCAATCCGGACGCTCCCAAGGGTGGTCAGCTGGTTCAGAGTGTTCCCGGTAGCTTCGATAGCCTCAATCCCTTCATCGTCAAAGGCGTCGCTCTCCAGCAAATTCGAGGGTTCGTGGTCGAGAGCCTGATGGCCCGAGGCAACGACGAACCTTTCACGCTCTATGGCCTGCTGGCGGACAAGATTGAAACCGACGATGCCCGAACTTACGCCACCTTCCACCTCAACCCGCTGGCGCGTTTTTACGACAAGCAACCCGTTCGTGCCGAAGACGTGCTCTTTTCCTGGCAACTCCTCCGGGACAAGGGCCGCCCCAATCATCGCCAGTATTATTCGAAAGTTGCAACGGCAGAGGCGATCGATGAATGGACGGTGCGTTTCGATTTCGGTGGAACCGTGGATCGCGAGCTGCCCCTGATCCTTGGCTTGATGCCTATTTTGCCGAAACATGCCATCGATGCCGCTACTTTCGAACAGACCTCGATGACACCCCCGTTGGGGTCTGGGCCGTATCGCGTGACCTCAGTCAAGCCTGGCGCCAGTGTTACGCTGACGCGCAACCCGGACTACTGGGGGCGCGACCTGCCGGTCAACCGCGGCCTGTGGAATTTCGATGAGATCAGGTTCGATTTTTATCGAGAAGCCAATAGTCAGTTCGAGGCCTTCAAGCGCGGTCTGTATGATTTTCGTGTCGAGACTGAACCGCTGCGCTGGCACGAAGGGTACAATTTTCCGGCTGCGGGCAATGGCCAGCTCGTTCGCGAAGCCGTTAAGACCGGCCTGCCCGCGCCCTCGGAATATCTGGTGTTCAATACGGGACGGCCGATATTCTCCGATATTCGTGTCCGCGAGGCGCTGACGCTGCTATTCGATTTCGAGTGGATCAACCGAAACTATTTTTTTGGACTTTACAGCCGCGTTGGCGGCTTCTTTGCAGGATCGGAGCTATCCGCCTACGCACGCGCTGCTGACGAAGGAGAGCGGTCGTTGCTGGAGCCATTTCCGTCGGCCGTGCAGCCCGACATTCTCGACGGCAGCTACCGCCTTCCGATGACCGATGGTTCGGGCCGGGACCGCGAGGCCTTGCGGGCTGCCCTCGCCCTTCTGTCGCAAGCGGGTTATGAGTTTGACGGCACGGTTTTACGTCACCGCTCAACCAAAGTGCCCCTCGCCTTTGAAATCCTGGTGACCACCCGTGATCAGGAGCGAATCGCGCTGACTTACGCGCGTGATCTGAAGCGGGCAGGCATTGACGTGTCCGTGCGCTCAGTCGATGGCGTACAGTTCGATCAGCGTCGGCTCGGGTTTGATTTTGACATGATCCAGAATCGCTGGGATCAATCGCTGTCGCCCGGCAATGAACAGTCCTTCTACTGGGGTAGCGAAGCCGCCGACACTCCGGGTACCCGAAATTATATGGGCGTGAAGAACCCGGCGATCGATGCCATGATCGCAGCCATGCTCAAAGCCCGGCAGCGACCCGACTTCGTAGATGCGGTTCGCGCACTCGACCGGGTCCTGATGTCCGGATTTTATGCAATTCCGGTCTATAACGTTCGAGAACAATGGATCGCGCGCTGGAATCGGATAGAACGACCAGCAGCGACCGCGTTGACTGGATATCTCCCTGAAACATGGTGGCGAAGGCCGCCGAAGCCGGGCAAGTGACCTCGTGCTCCAGAACAATCCATCGCCCACGCTGGATGAGCTATTCGACCGTATCCGTGCCCGGCAGCCGGATCAGCCGGCGCTGATTGATCCGCCCGACAAGTTGCGGGTTACGGGACAACCGCCGCGGCGTCTGACCTTTGCCCAGGCAGATCGGGCCGTATCAGCGTTGGCGGCCCACTTTATCGACGCCGGTTTGCCGGCCAATTCGGTCATAGCAGTACAATTGCCGAACACCATTGAATTGGTGCTGACAGTGCTTGCCGCCTATCGCGCCGGTCTGATCGTCGCGTTATTGCCCCAGCTTTGGCGGCAGGCTGAACTTACTGTTGCGATCAACCGAACGGGAGCGCGCGCGATCGTTGCCATGGGCAATATCGACGGTGTCGATCATGCCGATCTGGCGATGAATGCGGCTGCAGAGGTCTTTTCCGTCCGTCATGTCTGCGGATTCGGCAGCAATTTGCCGGAAGGAATGGTTCCGCTGGAAATTGCCGTCGATAGGAAAATCGACAACTCGCGGCTCGCGATCCAGGATTCGCGCCGCGCCGCGCTGGTGACGTTCGAGGCCTCGGGCTCGGGCTTTCTCGCGGTGCCACGAACCCATGTAAACCTGATCGCCGCCGGGCTCGCCGTGTTTCTCGAGAGTGAATTGCCCCAGAGCGCAACAATTCTCTCGGCTCTCGCACCGTCGTCGTTCGCCGGACTGACTTCATCGTTCGTGATGTGGCTGCTCAGCGGCGGCACGCTGGCGCTGCATCATCCCTTCGACGAGGATGTTCTTGCGCAGCAGATCGAGACCGAACGTTGCGACACGCTGGTCGCGCCGGCTCCGCTGGCATTGCGGATGGCGGAAGCCGGCGTTCTGTCATCCATGCCGAGCTTGCGTCATGTCGTCGGGCTCTGGCGGGTTCCGGAACAGGTGGGGTCGAGTGCGCTCTGGCCCGACAACGGGTGTCAGATGACGGACGTCTACCTGTTCGGCGAAGGGGGTCTTTTCGCGGCTCGCCGGGCGGAGGATGGCTCCCCTGCCCCAATCATGCCCGGTCCTTACCGGGCGCCGCCTCAGGTTCCCATATCATCGACGGCCGGCGAAATCGTTTTGACTCCGAACGGAACGCTGGGGCTACGGGGACCGATGGTTCCGGTCGCGGCTTACGCCCCGTCGGAACGGCCGTCCGATGCCCTCGGCTCGCTGTCCCAGCCGGACTTCGTAGATACAGGCTATGCGGCACGGATCGATCGCGCCACAGGCGCCATCGCCATCACGGCCCCGCCCGCTGGTGTCATGGCCGTAGGTGGTTACAGGTTTCTTGAACCGGATCTCCAGGAGTGGGCACGACGGCTCGGACCGAGCGCCATGCTGACCGCGCTTCCCGACCGTCTGAGCGGCCATCGCCTTGCCGGGCGAGCCAGCGACAATACTCGCGCTCGCGAGGCGCTCACGGAACTGGGGTTGAACCCGTTGATGGTGGAAGCGTTTCGCGATCGTCGGGTGGCCGACTGATCAAATCCGGCACCATTCATTGACGCTGCATTAAGGGCAACAAACTAGGATTGTGAGCCTTGGTACGTATCCGGGTTCGTGAAAGATGTCCCAGCAAGGCCCGCTCATCGTTATCTCACACGGCGAGCGACGAGCGTCTCTAGTCATCCCATCATGCCAGAGCATCTTTCCCGTCATCGACATCGATTGGTCGGAAGCTTCCGAGGGCATCGAACTCCTTCAACCTGCAGCCGTCTTTGTCCCCACGACCGAAGGCGCGGGCGGAGGATTGGATCGCCTTGCTGATCAGCTTGCTGCGATGCAGCCTTACGTTCCCCTGATCGTCGCCGATCCCGAAATGCCCTGCCCGGACAACGCGCTTCCGTTCTCGCTCCTAAACGGAGGGATCGATCGGTTCGATAGGCGTCTCAATGCGGCGCTACGCGTGCGAACGCTTCACAAGACCGTACTTCGGCGGCTTGCGAGTAATCCGGCGGTCCCACGCCTGCCGGATTCGAACCCGATCGGGGATGCGACCGTTCTCCTGATTGGGCGCGGCGCCGCTTATCCCACGCTATCGGTTGCTTTTGGCGAACGGCTCGGCGTCGTCGGGGCGCTCAGCATCGAGGTAGCGGCGAAGCACCTCAACGCGCGCGATCTGGACGGAATCATTATCAGCGAAGGGTTCTCTCAGCGTGTGGTTGACGCGCTGTTGACTGTACTGGCTGAAGACTCGCGCTTTCGTAATTTGCCGATCGCGGTTGCGTCCGGCGGCTCGTTGGCGAATTATGATCTTCCCAATCTCGAAGTGATGTCAGGCGAGCCCTATCGCGTCGTAAGCACATTTCTGCCGTTGGTTCGACAGCAAGCTTTCGAAGCCCGTCTCCGTCGTACGCTAAGGTCCATGGATGCGGGTGGTCTTTTGGACCCACGAACCGGCCTTCTGACCCTGGATGCCTTCCACCGTGAACTAAACTCGGCAATCCATCAGACCAGATCCAGCGGGGCAAACATCTCTGTTGCTCGCTTCTCACTTGGTCAGAAGCATGAACGCTCACTATTCGATGCAGCTCGTACTCTGAGCCCGCTCATGCGGCGAATGGATTTCGGTACGCTCGAAACCGACGGCTCGATCGTTGTGGTCTTCGCCGACGCCGATTTGCGCAACGCCCAGATGATCGCGCGACGGCTTTCGAGCGTGATGAAGCATACGACCCACAGTGTTAAACGAGCAATGCGAATCGATCCCCAGGTCGCCCTGACGGCATCAAGATCCGATGACTCCGTAGCATCGCTTCTCAGCCGCTTGAATGAGAAGGCGCGTGCTGCGTCATGATAGCCGTTACGCCGCCTTGCGATCCTCCGCGAGATTGGCAAGCTGGCGCATGATTTCGGTGGTACCCATCAGGCGTTCCTCCGGAGTTTCCCAGTTCTGGAAGAACACGACTTTCATGTCGGGGCGAACCTTCGCCGCCTGTCCATGCTGGCGGATGAAATAAACCAGCCGATCGGGTTGCGCGAACTTGTTGTCCCGGAAGGAAATTACGGCGCCTTTCGGTCCCGCATCGACCTTCTCGACATTGGCACGGCGGCAATAGGCTTTGATCGCTGCGACCTTGAACAGGTAACGGACTTCGTCCGGCAATTGGCCAAAGCGGTCGCGCAGCTCCGCGGCAAAGTTATCGATTTCATCATCGGTGTCGAGGTCGGCAAGCCGACGATACAACGATAACCGAACTGCCAGATCAGCAACGTAGTCTTCCGGGATCAACACCGGCATCCCGATGGTAATCTGCGGGGACCAGCGATCGTCGGCAAGTTCCGTCACGCCGGTTTTGAGATTCTCGATCGCCTCCTCCAGCATCGATTGATAGAGCTCGAATCCGACTTCCTTGATATGGCCCGACTGTTCCTCGCCGAGCAGATTGCCGGCGCCGCGAATGTCGAGATCGTGCGACGCAAGCTGGAACCCGGCCCCCAGGGTTTCCAGCGACTGCAAAACCTTGAGCCGGCGCTCTGCCTGCGCCGTGATCTTGTGCGTCGAAGGCAGCGTGAACAGCGCATAGGCCCGTAGCTTCGAGCGGCCGACCCGGCCGCGCAACTGATAAAGTTGCGCCAGCCCGAACATGTCGGCGCGATGCACGATGAGAGTGTTGGCGGTCGGAATGTCGAGCCCGGACTCCACGATGGTTGTCGAGAGCAGGACATCGTACTTGCCGTCGTAGAAGGCCGATATGATGTCCTCGATCACTGTCGGTGGCATCTGACCGTGAGCGACAGCAACCTTCATTTCCGGCACGTGTTTGTCGAGAAAATCCTTGACCTCGGCCAGATCGCTAACGCGCGGTACGACATAGAAGGCCTGGCCGCCGCGATAGCGTTCGCGCAGCAGCGCCTCGCGGATCATCAAAGGATCGTGCGGCGCCACGAAGGTGCGGACCGCGAGCCGATCGACCGGCGGCGAAGCGATGATCGAGAGGTCGCGTACGCCGGTAAGGGCCAATTGCAGCGTGCGCGGGATCGGAGTGGCGCTCAGCGTCAGAACGTGTACGTGCGCCCGTAGTTGCTTCAGCCGCTCCTTGTGGCTGACGCCGAAATGTTGCTCCTCGTCGACCACCAGAAGTCCAAGGTCTCTGAACTTAATGGATTTACTAAGTAAGGCATGTGTGCCGACGACGATATCCACCGAGCCGTCAGCAATCCCCTTCTTGACCTTCGTCAACTCCTTCGGCGACACCAGCCTCGATGCCTGCGCGACATTGACGGGAAAACCACGAAACCGCTCAATGAAAGTTTTTGTATGTTGACGTGCAAGCAGTGTTGTCGGCACAACGACCGCGACTTGCTTTCCGTCCAGTGCGACAGCAAAAGCCGCCCGCAAGGCCACTTCGGTTTTGCCGAAGCCCACGTCACCGCACACCAGCCGATCCATTGGCTTGCCGCTCTCGAGATCCTCCAGCGACGCTTGGATGGCGCCGAGCTGATCCTCCGTTTCATCGTAGGGGAAGCGCGCACAGAATTCATCGTAGAGACCGGACTGTACCGGCAGCTTCGGCGCATCACGCAAATGCCGCTCCGCGGCGATTCTGATCAATTCACCTGCGATCTCACGAATGCGGCTTTTCAGCTTGGCCTTGCGGGCCTGCCACCCACCGCCGCCGAGCCGATCAAGTTCGACATTGGCGTGATCGGAGCCGTAGCGCGATAGCAGTTCAATGTTCTCAACCGGCAGGAATAGTTTGGTTTCGTTGGCGTAACGCAGTTCCAGACAATCGTGCGGCGCACCGCCGACTTCCAGCGTCTGCAGGCCGACAAAACGCCCAATACCGTGCTCGACGTGAACAACGAGATCGCCCGCCGCAAGGCTGGTTACTTCCGAGATGAAATTATCGAGTTTGCGGCTGGCCTTGCGCGGCCGCACCAGACGATCGCCAAGGATATCCTGTTCGCTGATGACCGCTACGGTTTCGGTCTCAAATCCCGATTCTATTCCGACGACGGCCAGCATGACCTCATTGCGTGGCGTTGCCTGAACCGTGCGCCAGACATTGATGCTCGTCAGGTTGAGCAGCTTGTGATCCCTGAGCATGCTCGCCATGCGGTCGCGCGAACCCTCGCTCCACAACGAAACGATGACTTTCTTCCGCGTGGCCTGCAAGGCCTGCACATGGGACACGACGGACTCGAAAACGTTGAGGGTAGCGTCTGCCCGTTCTGGCGCGAAATTTCGCCCCTGCCGTGCGCCCGCATCGATGACATTGAGAGTTTCGTCAGGCATCGCGAACGGCGTCAGTCGCACCAGCGCCGCTTCATTGATGCGTTTCGTCCATTCATCTGGCATAAGATAAAGACGGTCAGGCGGAAGCGGCTTGTAGGGCGCGCCGCCGCCAGCGTGCTCAAGGGCCTCGCGGCGCGCTTCAAAGTAATCGGTGATCTGCTTGAAACGCTCGCTTGCGGCGTCTTCGCCCTGCGGTTCGATGACGATGGCCGCGCCGTCAAGATAATCGAACAGCGTGTCCATGCGTTCGTGAAACAGCGGCAGCCAGTGCTCCATGCCTGGATATCGCCGCCCTTCGCTGACAGCCTCATACAACAGGTCATCGCGTTCCGGTGCGCCAAAAGCCGCGACGTATCCCATTCGGAAGCGCCGAATGGTTTCGGTGACAAACTGGAATTCGGAGATCGGGACGAGATCGAGCGAGCGTACGTCGAACAGTGTGCGCTGGGTTTCCGGGTCGAATGATCGGATCGACTCCAGCGAGTCGCCGAAGAAATCGAATCGGACAGGCTGGTCGAGACTGGAGGGAAACAGATCGAGGATGCCGCCGCGCACGGCATATTCGCCGGGTTCGCGAACCGTCGAGGAACGATTGTAGCCGTTGTGCTCAAGCCATGCGACGATCGAATCCATCGGCACCACATGGCCGGGCGCGACTGACAGGGCCTGAGACGCAACGATCTCGCGCGCCGGCACGCGTTGCAGGATCGCGTTGATCGTCGTGAGGACGATCAGAGGCACGTCGCTGCCGGTCAGACGAGACAAGCGCGCAAGCGTTGTCAGGCGCTGGGCAAGTACGCCTCCATGCGGCGAGACTCGATCATACGGCTGGCAATCCCACGCCGGAAACTGCATAACCGAAATATCAGGCGCGAAGAACTCCAGCCCGCGCGCCAGTTGCTGCATCCGCGGGCCATCCCGGCAGACTACCGCTATGCTGACTGCCGAGACCTGCCGCCCCGTTTTGGCCTTGATGGCTCGCGCGAGGTCAGAGACGACAAGCCCTTCGGCGCCTTCCGCGACATTCGCGAGCGTCAGTGGACGACCCGGTGACAGCGAGTCCGCAGGTGATCGGGGAGCCGCTTTCATGCGGCCTGTCCCGGCCGAAATGACTTTATACGATCAAACAGCGCGGTCCGATACTCGGAAGCCAGCGGAGCGCCGTCGCTGAGTGCTGCGTAAAGGTCCGGGTCCGGAACCTCGATCAAGCTTTCGAGATCGTTTAATTCCGCGTCCGTCAACGAACCAATCTCCTCATCAACGAATCGGCCAAGAATCAAGTCCATCTCGCGCATCCCGCGATGCCAGCAGCGATACAGCAGCCGTTTTCGGCGGTCATCCAGGCCACGGCTTGATCGTGTCGATCCTGTCATCCATCAATTCCAATCAAACGCCAAAAGCCCGGACGAGCCGGGCCGGCACCATATAGCCTTCGCGATAACGGATGTCAGCACCTGTCTCGCGCATTGCATAATCAGAAATTTGCATTCAAGGCTTGCAACCGATCCAGTTCACTTCGTCGAGTCGCTTGATGCGCCCTGCGCTGCTCAATCCGCTCTTTGTACCGGTGACCAGCCTGTCCGGCGTCGGCCCGAAGCAGGACAAGCTGTTCCGGTATCTCCTTGCACGCGATGAAACTCCGCGGCTGATTGATCTGCTGTTTCATCTGCCTGCAAGCGTCGTCGATCGCAGAGCCCGGCCCAAGATTCGCGACGCCGTCCCCGGCACTATCGTAACGCTGGAGGTGACCGTCGACCGGCATCGCCCCGTGCCGCCCGGGCGCTCGCGCGCGCCGCATCTGGTCTATGCCAGCGACGAGACCGGAAACGTCGTACTGACCTACTTCCGCGCCCAGCCAGGCTATGTCGAAAAGCTGCTTCCCATAGGCAGTAAGCGTTATGTGTCCGGTACGGTTCAGACGTTCGACGGTGCACTTCAGATCGTGCATCCCGATCGTGTGGTCGATGAGGCGGGACTGGCAAAGCTCTCAGGCATCGATCCCGTCTATCCCCTCACGGAGGGCCTGGCGCTGGGTTCGTTGCGGCGTGCAGTGGCGGGAGCCTTGCAAAAGCTTCCCGTTTTGCCCGAATGGATCAGTCCGGACATTTTGCGCCGGTGCAGCTTCCCGCCGCTTCAGGAAGCGCTCCATCGCGTTCATGTCCCGCTGGAATTGACCGATATTCTGCCGGAAGGCCGGTTCTGGTCACGCCTTGCCTTCGATGAACTGCTTGCCGGACAACTCGCGCTGGCGCTCGTGCGGGCGCAGCTTCGCCGGCCGGCTGGAAGCCGACACGCCGGCGACGGACACCTGCGCAACAGGATCATTGACGCGCTTCCCTACGCCCTGACCGCATCTCAACAGCAGGCGGCTGCCGCGATCAGCGACGACCTGCGGCAGCCGGTGCGGATGCTGCGGCTGCTTCAGGGCGATGTCGGCTCGGGCAAGACGGTTGTCGCCCTGCTCGCTGCTGCGGCGGCGGCCGAAGCCGGCAAGCAGACGGCTTTGATGGCGCCGACCGAAATCCTTGCCCGCCAGCATATCAAGACCATCGCGCCGCTCGCCGAACAGGCTGGCCTGCGCGTTGCGATCTTGACCGGCCGCGAGAAAGGCAAGGAACGGCGCGAGATCACCGTACGCCTCGCCGATGGCGACATCGACTTGCTCGTCGGCACCCACGCGCTGATTCAGGATGACGTCGCGTTCAATGCGCTAGCGCTTGCGGTAGTGGACGAACAGCACCGTTTCGGCGTGCGCGAGCGTCTCGCACTAACCGCCAAGGGCGAGGCCGTGGATGTTTTGGTGCTGAGCGCGACACCGATTCCGCGCACGCTCGTTCTCACTTATTTCGGCGACATGGACGTCTCCGAATTACGCGAAAAACCCGCTGGTCGGCAGCCGATCGATACCCGCGCTATCCCCGACAGCCGGTTGAGCGAGGTGTTCGACGCAGTCGGCCGCGCGGTGAAGGCCGGCAAGCTGGTTTACTGGATCTGTCCGTTGGTCGAGGAATCCGAGACCGTCGACCTGACCGATGCGGAACAGCGCTTCGATAGCCTCAAGGCACGCTTCGGTGACAAGGTCGGCCTTGTCCATGGCAAGATGCGGGGCCTCGAGAAAGATCGCGTGATGGCGCAATTCGCGGCGGCCGAAATCAATCTGCTGGTCGCGACAACCGTTGTCGAGGTTGGCGTCGACGTGCCGGCAGCGACGATCATGGTGATCGAGAACGCCGAACGCTTCGGTCTCGCGCAACTTCATCAATTGCGAGGCCGAATCGGTCGCGGTTCGGAACCCTCGACTTGTCTTTTACTTTACCGGGAGCCGCTAGGAGAAATGTCCGCCGCCCGGCTAAGGGTAATCCGGGAGACCACGGATGGCTTCCGGATTGCCGAAGAAGACCTGAAGCTGCGCGGCGAAGGCGACGTGCTCGGCACCCGCCAAAGCGGTCTGCCCGGATATCGCATCGCGCGCTCCGATGTCCACGCGCAACTCATCACGTCGGCCCGCGACGAAGCCCTGCGCATTCTGAAGCAGAATCCAGAGCTCACGGGCGCGCACGGCGAAGCGTTGCGATGCCTGCTGTACCTGTTTGAGCGTGATGAAGCCCTGCCCCTGCTCGGCGCGGGTTAAAAGCGTTTTCGAGCGAATTGGACACCGGTTCGCGTGAAGAAAACGCGTCAGATCGAAATCATAGAGCCCCGCTTCTGACTCTGTCAGAAGCGGAAAGGCTCCAAGCGTCAGTCAACCTTTGCAGCCGTTGTGGGCGCAAGGCTCGACGTATTTGCAGCGCGCGCCGCTTCGGCCATTCCTGCGAGAGCTGCGAGCTTCTTCTGCGAGTCGGAATTGGGCTGAACGACGCCGGCAGACATGATCAGAGTTGCCGCCTCCTCCGTGGTCATGTCGATCTCGACGACCCTGCTCTTGGGCACGTAGAAAAAGAAACCTGTCGTCGGATTGGGGGCGCAAGGCAGGAACACGGAAATATGTTCCTCCTGAGCGGGGAGTCTGGCGGCAACGTTCGTGCTTGGTACTTGCGAAATGAGCACAATGGACCACATGCCGGGCGACGGAAATTCAACCAAACCAACTCTGCGGAGGCTCGATCCAGATCCGGAAAAAAGCGTTTCAAAGACCTGCTTGAGTCCACGGTAGATCGCCCGCACCACAGGCATCCGGCCGAGTACTTTTTCGCCAAGATCGACCAGTGTCCGGCCGATCAGGTTGGCTGTCAGGAAGCCGAGCATCGTCAGCGCGAACACCGCAACGATCAAGCCTGACCCCGGCAATACGAAAGGCAGGTACGTTTCAGGCCGATATGCGATTGGGACGAATGGCCGTACCAGGTTGTCGACCCAGTTTACGAACCACCAGGTCAGGTAAAGCGTTATGGCCACCGGGCCTGCGACAATCAGTCCGGTCAGAAAGTAATTCCGGAATCGCGCGATGAGCCCGCGAGGCATATCTGGATGGTGGTCGCTTGGTACGCCGCTCGAAGGGTTGTCACGCGTCATCGTGGTTCCAGATCAAAGGACGTCCAAAAGGCTGATATCTGCTCATATAAGCATTCTAGCAAACTTTGCATGCCGCGTGATGGACTGCCCTGCGGTCTTCTATCTTATTCGACAGTGACGGATTTTGCCAGATTGCGCGGCTGGTCGACGTCGGTCCCCATGACGACTGCGGTATGGTAGGCCAGCAATTGCATTGGAATCGCATAGACCAGCGCAACAAAAGTGGCTGCCATATCGGGCAGGATAATCGTCACCAAGGACTCGATGGTCGCCTCCGCCGCCCCCTTCGCGTCTGTCATGAGGATGATGTTGCCGCCCCGCGCCGCCACCTCTTGCATATTGGACACTGTCTTTTCGAAAACGCGATCATAGGGGGCGATCACCACCACAGGCATGTTCTCGTCGATCAGTGCGATCGGTCCATGTTTGAGTTCGCCCGCGGCGTAACCTTCCGCATGGATGTAGGAGATTTCCTTGAGCTTGAGCGCTCCCTCCAGCGCGAGCGGGTAGCTGGTGCCGCGTCCGAGATACAAGACGTCCCTGGATTTGGCGATCTCGCGCGCGAGCTTGTCTATCTGCGGTTCGGTGGCGAGCGCTTCCGACATCAATCTCGGAATTTCGATCAGTCCATGCACGAGCCGGGATTCATCCTCTTCGGATAATTCGCCGCGCGCCTTGCCTGCGGCGATCGCGAGAGTTGCAAGCACCATCAACTGGCAGGTGAAAGCCTTGGTCGATGCGACGCCGATCTCCGGACCTGCCAGCGTTTGCAGCATCGTCTCGCTTTCGCGTGCGATCGTCGACGTCGTGACGTTAACGATCGAGAGCGTGTGCAGTCCATGCTGCTTCGCATATCGCAGCGCCGCGAGCGTATCGGCGGTTTCACCGGATTGCGAAATGAAGATCGCGAGATCGCCTTCGCCCAGCGGCGCTTCACGATAGCGAAACTCGGACGCTATATCGATTTCGACGGGAAGCCGGGCTAGCCGTTCCAGCCAATATTTGCCGATGTAGCCGGCATAGTTAGCGGTTCCACATGCGATGATCGAGACCCGCTTGATCTCGCGAAAATCGAACGGGAGATCCACTGGAAGCGATACACGCTCGGTCGCCATGTCGATATAGCGGGCCAGCGTGTGTCCGACCACCTCAGGCTGTTCATGGATTTCCTTGGCCATGAAGTGGCGATAGTTCGCCTTATCGACCAGAGAGGTCGAAGCGCTGTGCTTGACGACCTCGCGCTGAACGATGGTGTTGCGGTGGTCGTAGACGGTCGCGCCGTTGTGCGTCAAAACAGCCCAGTCACCGTCTTCGAGATAGCTGATCGAATCGGTGAGCGGTCCGAGCGCAATCGAGTCTGATCCCAGATACATTTCGCCGTCGCCATATCCGATCGCCAGCGGAGGCCCGTTGCGCGCACCGATCAGAATGTCATCGTTGGCTGCGAAGATAAAACCGAGAGCGAATGCGCCGCGAAGCTGCGACAACGTGGCTTTGACCGCCTCTACCGGATTGACGCCGGCGGCAAGATAGCCATCGACCAGATGTAGCACTGCTTCGGTATCGGTTTCAGTTTCAAAAACCGCTCCTTTTTTTTGAAGCTTCTCACGCAGTTCGCGAAAATTTTCAATGATGCCGTTGTGAACGACGGCCACGCGCTCGGTTGCGTGCGGATGTGCGTTGTTCTCGGTCGGTCTGCCGTGCGTTGCCCAGCGTGTGTGTCCGATTCCGACCTGCCCGATCAGCGGCTCGGTCAGCAAGCGCCCGGCCAGGTTTCGCAGCTTGCCCTCGGCGCGACGACGGGCCAAATGCGCTCCTTCTAGTGTCGCAATGCCGGCGGAATCGTAACCGCGGTATTCGAGACGCCTGAGCGAATCAACCAATTGATCCGCCACTGGACCTCGCCCCAGAATCCCTACAATGCCGCACATGCGGATCAATATCCCCAAAAATTCAGAAAATTGCGAAAGACCGGGCCCTCTTAACGAAAACCCGGAACGTACGGAAACAATAATTATTGCCGATTGCGACAGTGTTAAATCGGCCGGAGCACAAACCGCCAGCGTACAAATGTCCCCTGCATTTCACGCATTCAGCTGGCCGGCTTCTTCGTGAACGAAGCATGTCTCGTAAGAAACGGGAGCCCCAGCGGCGACCTAGCCATTGGTAAGCATTCGATAACCTTGATTGTTTGCGAGCCGACAATCCGCGGCCTCGAGGATGCGCGCCGAGTGCCTCCTGTGGCAGGCTAAAAGCCGCTTGGCAATTTAGCGCCCGATCGAAACAATTTTAGCAGTTTCTGCAACGGGAGCCCAAGTCCCTTTTGTCACTCTGTGTGCATGAACAGTGAGGCGTACATGAGTGAAGTCGAGTTTGATCGATTGCTTAGCGCAGTGAGCGCGGTGATCGCTCCGCGCATCGAAGAAGCCGCGCAGCCGGATATCGACCACGCGCGTTTCATCAGGCCGCTGCAAGCCGCCAACGACAATGAAGTCGCATGGCCGCTCCTTCCTTTCCCCGAGGGATGGAACGGTGCCTGCTGAACTACATTAAGCTGGACCGACGTATCGGTAAAATATAATATCTATCAATTAGTTGTCTAAGACTTTGATTGTGTTGTGGAGGTCACGACCGGAATTGAACCGGTATACACGGTTTTGCAGGCATGTCAGGAGGTATTTGTGCGGGTCTCCGACAGTTGATAAGGCCTGTTTTCATTGGTTAAAATTTGATTTGAAATCGTTTACCTGGATTGGAATTGACCCCAAACTGACCCTGGGGATCCACCTCCAAGTACGCGGTTTAGGCCAAAACTCACGCGAGAACTCGTCGATTGTGGCCGCGGGCGCGGAACGTACGGTCTTCCGCGGAACGTACGGTCTTCGATAGCGCTGGCCCCGGCTTCGGACTCCGCCTCACCGCTAATGGAACCGCCCTTTGGATCGTGCGGGCCAGGAACAGCAGCAAGCGCGTCAAACTCACGTTGGGGGTTATCCGGCCAAAACGCTTTCGGCGGCCCGGACCTAAGCGCACGGCGTCCTGCAGGATATCCGCGACGGCAGAGATCCCCGCGCACAAAAAGCCATCAGACAGGCCGCGATCGCCACTGGCGAGACCACTGTCGCGACCCTCTCGGAGCGGTGGCTGAAAGAGTATGTCCGACCGAAACTGAAGCCCCGCACGATTTCCGACTACGAGCGGTTGCTCGAGCACCGGATTATTCCCCGTCTCGGCGCCCTGCCCGTTACAGCTGTCACGAAAAGCGACGTCATCGCGTTTCACGCCACGATGGCGAACACGCCACGTCGCGCGAATTACACGATCAGCACGACGCGCGCGCTTTTCACCTTTGCAGAGGAAATCGGTCTCCGACCCCAGGCACAAACCTGCCAAAAAAATCAAGATGTTTCGCCAAGGTGTCCGCGAACGGTCTCGCCAAGGCTACAAATCGCGACAACACAAGGCAGCAACATTTCGACGATATTCGGAGACAAGCAGATTTGGCGGCATGACGGAGCCACCGGGCTCTGAAGTCGATAATTCCGCTTCTCCAGACTCCCATACCAAAAGGTCAGCTTCTTGCTCGTCACGACGTAAGTTCAGATCATGACGTAAGTTCAGACTAAGAAGGATTCGGTCGGTCGCTTGGTGACTTCTCGAAACGGATCGCAGACGGATCAGACGGGACGACGCTTGGTCGCCCGGATCGATCTTCGACCCAGCCAATTGCTTAGGTTGGTCAACTGGTTTATGCCATGCTGGCGTCCGTAGGTTGCACACCTGCGCATTACAACTTAAATTTTTTTAAAAATCGCGAGGTAAGATATGAACACTACCACAATTGATAAGGCCAAGCTTGCCAAAGGCATTCCAGAATATCATCAGCTGCTCGCCAGTGACGCTGATTGGATTGCTCGATGCGCTGACGATGTTCGGCAACTACGAAACACCCCTCCATTTTCGAAAGTGTCCGACAAGGACTTCGAGGCGTTCGTTAGCGGTCTGGTTTTTGGGCGTGGCGGGATTGTCGGCGCAACCTACAAGCCGCTAATGAACGAGTTAACGATCTCCGAGATTTACGATGTGTTCGCACATTTTGGCATTTCCGTCGACTTGGCGACGAGATCTCTGGAATACAAAGCTACGGGTTCAGGTTGCTCGTTTGATTTTTGGAGTATTTGCTTGAATGAAACGAAGGAGCCGTTCCCGACTAAGTGAATTCGCGGAAAGCGGGGTCGGCACCCAAGGTGCTCTGGCTTCTTTTTCATCAACACATGATGCAAACAAAGCCCGCCAAACAGCGGGCTCTGTTTCGTCACCAGCGGTGCCCGCCGTAATACCCTCTCGGGCCATAGTAGCGGCGCGGACCATAGTAGCGTGGTGGGACGTAGTAACCTCGTGCACCGTAGTAACCGCGATTTGGAACACACCGTCCCCATGGGTTCATGTGCCAGCCCGGACCACCGCATCGCCATCCAACTTGGGTGACCGTACCGGTATCATGAAGCGGCGTGATAGACATCGCTTGCGCGGACGCACACTAAACTATCGCTTCGCCTTCAGCCCCGCTCCAGCGAGGTTTTTTCATCTAGGAATTCGGGCTTGTGCCGATCGAGACTGGCGCTTAAGCAAAATGTGCTCTTGCAATGCTTTCGCCTGAACCGCGAGCGCCGTTCGACCCATCAATAAAGCGATCACGCGTACTGGCTTATCTTCTGCTGCCAGCTTTTCTAACGTTTCAACGTCATCCGGCGTCCAAGACTTTCCGGCGTTACGAAGAGTTTTCACCACGCGCGTGCTCATGCCCTTGCGATCAACGTCATCATACTGCCGAAGAAAGTCTAAGGCAGTATTCGCTATAGCAAAATAGAAATAACGTTTTTATTGTTACGCTCGGGACGGTCTTTCTGCCCTCTGATGCCGGGTGGCTGGGAGATCCGCGCCCAGAAACGGCGCCGGCGGGCCTGTCTTGCATTCGTCACAGCTTAAGGCTGTAATCGCGTCTCAATGTTTTGGGGATGACTAACGTGGCTACAGGTACTGTGAAGTGGTTCAACGATCAAAAAGGTTATGGTTTCATTCAGCCCGACAGTGGCGGCAAGGACGTGTTCGTCCACATCTCAGCGGTGGAGAAGGCCGGATATAACGGCCTGGCAGAGGGCGCTAAAGTGTCCTACGAGATCGTCGCGAACCGCGGTAAAGAAAGCGCGGAGAACCTGCGGATAGGTTAGTGAGCTGAGCCGGATGTACGCTCGCTCGCGATGTGGATGGCCCGGGCAATGCTTCGGGCCATTTGCTTTCTGGTCACGGCGAGGTCCTCTTGACACTAGCGTGATGAGTTGGTTGCCAGCGCTGGCTGGTCCCTCGGCTATCGAGACCGAAAGCCGAGATCTGAAAACCATTGATCAAGAAGATGATACGCGGGATCGGGTTTCACCTTACAGAAGGTGCCACTTTGGAATGTTGATCTCGGACATGAGCGAACCTCGAATCCGGTTTCGATAGCTACGCAGAATCTCCCATCGCGGACGTAACCAGTTGCGCAGGTTCCACTCTCAGTAAGATAGATATTATCAGCCAGAGCTGGCGTCACAGACATCAAAACGGCAATGGCAAAAATCGTCTTCATGCCACGACCGCTCAAGGTCCAAAAGTGCCGTCCGGTGCTGGGCATGGCCATTCCTCTTATCGCTCGTGCGTCACGAGGGACGCCGCTTCGAATTATCGCCAACGTGCCGCAAGAACAGTTCGATGCTGCCGTCGATAGCTTAGGATGTTCGAACTTGTCGGGCTTCTTCATTTCATTTGCCTTCCTGAGACTGGTCCCCGAGGCGGCCCGAGGTTCGCGTCACAGTCACCTGGCGCACCCGCGACCTATCATCACTGCGGCTCGCACTCAACGGTGCCGCTAGGGATGTCGAAAGAGGCGTATCCTTTGGTCGCCGTGCAGAAATCGAAGGACATGCCGTCACGCTCGGCATGCCACCCATACCGACCGCATTCCGTTTGCTTGATCCGATAAGTGGATCCAAGCCAGGTCAGAGTATTTTTGACGTCGTCCACTTTCAGAACGGAGCTTTTTCCCTGAAATTTACATGCGTAGATGTAGGCTTGCCCGCTTGCGGGGCGGGTTCGGCACTCTTGGGAGACGGTTCATCTGGCGCCGCGGAGGCTTCAGTTTTTGAAGTCGAGTGGAAGCAGGAATGCTAGTAAGTAAATTGAAGCCCAGAGACAAAATCGCTACCTCTACGACTTTCGTCACCGTCTTCTCCCTCTACAAGGCGGTGGATAGCTTTCGTCCGGCTTAGGTCTGTAGGCGGCACCTTGCCTTCACTTCCTCGCTTCGTAGGGCAGAAAGTACACACCCTCGCTGGCGACGGTTCTTCGCCTCTACTGTACGGCTCTTCGCCTCTACTGTTGGTGCGATGATATCCAGGAGGAAGAAACGCACGAAGGTCAACTGATCAATCTGATGATCAGGTCACTTACCGAAAACCCTCTTTTAGCCTAAGCTTCGTGCGGGTCCGCCGGTAGCTTCGGCGGTTTTTTGACGTGCGGGAGTCTATCCGATGAAACCCTCGAAAGATTCGGCTGCATGAGCGTTCTCCGTCAGATTCTGCAGTTTTGACGACGTAGCGATGCCACCAATTCGATTATCCGCCCCAGTTCATCCTCGTTGGTCCGATTGACCATTCAAGGTTCCGGGAACCGCCCACTCCGGCGACGCCTTCTTCCCCAAAGGGTCTCCAGATGAATTTTATCGGCCAGAGTAACTCGCGAGGAATTCGGATTAATTATTTGATTGTATTGATGGAGGCCACGACCGGAATTGAACCGGTGTACACGGTTTTGCAGACCGTTGCGTAACCACTCCGCCACGTGGCCCCTCGAATCCGGATCAATATAGAGCATCCTCTGCTTAGGCAACCTGCTCTCTGCAGTCCGCGAGCTTCTATGGTTTGATAGTTCCGGCGCCAGACGACGGGTCAGGCGCGCTGGCGCCGATTCCGGCGGCGTTTTGGTCCGGGAGCAAGTTCGGGCATCCTACCCTGCACCTCCTGATATTTTGTCAACATCCCGTCGAAGCTGGCAAGCAATGTCGTCTCGATGTCAGGCCGACCTTCGAGGTTAGCGAGCATTATTGCTGCGGCCTCGATCGTGGCGAGTCCGTCGCGGCGCGGCTCCTTGCGCAGTTTGCCGTAGCGAGAGGTCCAACCGGGTGCAAGAACAACGCGCTGGCACTTCAACATCCACGGGTTGCGCCACCACAGCGCCTTGGCCTGGCTCCAGGTACCATCCAGCAGCACGACGCCCTCAATATCCGCAAGAGCCGCGCGTTGATCGGTCTGCATCTGGCCGTTGCGATTGATGGCGACGATGGCACGGTCGGTATTGGAACGGTCGACCCTGACCGAGCCAAGGTAAAGCACCGCCCAGCGCGATGGGTCATGCACCGGTCGGCCCAACGCCTTGGACAGACTGGGCCAGGACAGACCGATCTTCAACACGGCGTCCTGGAAATGTAGCGCGGTTAGCCGAGCAGTTCCGAGCGTCTTATCTTGCTCCTGTGGATGCTGCAGAAGAAGCAGCGAAGTCCGGATTTTGATCGGCTTAATGCCGTCGCAAACGCATAACACTGCCAATTTGTGACAGCGCTGGCATTGCGGGAGCGCGTCACGTCCTGCAGTGGAGCTCTCGGGGTTGCTGGACATTGCTCGCTATACGCCGCGCCGATCCAGCCCGCAACAACGATCGCCTCCCTATTCGGCCGGCGCGGCAGCGGGTACGGCCTCGCCTCGTCGTCGCAACCGGTCGATCAGAAGGTAGATGACCGGAGTCGTATAGAGGGTCAAGATTTGTGAAACGAGAAGCCCGCCGATGATGGTGATTCCGAGCGGGCGTCGTAGTTCCGTGCCGGGACCGACCGCGAGCACCAGCGGTATCGCAGCGAAAAGCGCGGCCATGGTGGTCATGATGATTGGCCGAAAGCGCACGCTACAAGCCTCGAAGATTGCGTCCGCGGATGATAATCCGCGTTGGCGCTCAGCATCCAGCGCGAAATCGACAATCATGATGCCATTTTTCTTGACGATGCCGATGAGGAGAATGATGCCGACAAATGCAATGATCGTCAGTGGCGTATTGGTGATCTGCAAGGCCAGAAGTGCTCCGAGTCCAGCGGACGGCAGGGTCGAGATGATCGTGAGCGGATGAGCGAGGCTCTCGTAGAGAACCCCGAGCACAATATACACCGCGGCAAGCGCGCCGAGAATCAGTAGTGGCTGCCGTCCCGACGTTTTGCGGAAATCAGCCGCGTTGCCCTCGAAGTTTCCACGAATACCCTCGGGCATGTGCAACTCATCGACAGCGCGTTGAATATTGGCGGTAGCGTCCTGAAGTTCCACGCCCGGTAACGTGTCGAAAGACACCGTCATCGACGGGAGCGACTGTGAATGAACAACAGCGAGCGGCGACAGATCACGCTGATAGTGAGCGACGGCAGACAGCGGCACCTGAACTCCGTTGGCTCCGGCAACAAAGATGCGCTCGAGGTTGGATGGGTCTTCCTGAAGTTGTGGATCAATTTCCAAAATGACCTGGTATTGATTGCGCTGGGTATAAACTATCGAAATCTGCCGTTGCGAGAACGCGTTGTTGAGTGCGTTGTCGATATCCTGAACCCTGACTCCAAGGCTGGATGCCTTTTTCCGGTCGATGGACACGGTCAGTTGCAGACCACCTGCCTCGCGGTCGCTTGACACGTCAGTAATTCCCTCGACCGTTTGCATGCGCTTGGTGACAAGGGGCGCCCACTTCTGCAACAACTCGAGGTCGGTACTGTAGAGCGTGTATTGGTAGTTTGAATCGCTCTGGCGTCCTCCGGTGCGGATGTCCTGGGCGGCGAACATGAGCAGCCTGATGCCTGATAGGTCGCTAAGATTTCGGCGCATCCGGTTAATTACCTGCGGGGTCGTCAGTTTTCCCCGTTCAGCGGGCGGCTTCAAGATGATGTACATGAATCCTCGATTTGAGCCTCCGAGCGTGCCGCCGCCGATGGAAGAGCCGATTCCCTGCACGGCAGGATCTGCCATTACGATATCCATAGCGCGCTGTTGAAGTCCGAGCATGGACTGAAAGGAAACGTCGGCGGACGCGTGCGTGACACCAATTATGAAGCCGCTGTCGTCGATTGGAAAATAACCTTTCGGCGTCTTGATATAGAGAGTCACCGTCAGGGCGATAGTCGCAAAAAACACCAGCAACGTCAGGGCGGGAAAGCGGAGCACGACGCGCAGCGTGCGCGTATAAAACGCCACGATTCGCGAAAGCAGGCCTTCAACCAGCCGGTCGAACCGGGTCGCATTCGTGGACGTCGCGCCTTTGATGTAATGGGCGCAGATCATCGGCGTTACCGTCAACGACACGATCGTTGACACCACGATCGCGAAGGTGAGTGTGAGCGAGAATTCCCGCAACAGCCGGCCAGCAACGCCGTCCATAAAGATCAAGGGCATGAATGCGGCAATCAACGACAGGCTGATCGAGAACACGGTAAAGCCGATTTGCCTTGCTCCTTCGACCGCCGCCCGGTAAGGCGGCAAACCCTGCTCGAGATTGCGGTACATGTTCTCGATCATGACGATGGCATCATCGACCACGAAGCCGACCGAGATGGCCAGCGCCATCAGGGACAGGTTGTCGATGGAGAAACCTGCCAGCCACATCCCGACGCATGTACCAGCCAGCGCCAATGGAACTGATATGCCGGCCGCGACAGTCGGCGTAAGACGTCGAAGGAACGTAAATACCACCACCATCACCAGAAAGGCGGTGGCCAACAGTGTCCATTCCATGTCCTCAACGCTTGCCCGGATCGTGCCTGTGCGATCAACGATGATGGATACTTCGACACCGCCAGGAATCCACTTCTTGAGTTCGGGGAGCAGCGCCCTCACCCGGTCGACAGTGTCGATGACATTGGCGTCGCCCTGCTTGGTGACCTGGATCAACACCGCGGGCTGCTTGTTGAACCAAGCGATCGAGCGGCTGTTTCGCGTGGCATCCTTGACATCGGCCACGTCCGAGAGCCGAACGAAATTCCCTCCTGAATTCTTTATAATGATGTTGCGAAATTCGGTGGCCGTCCGCATCTGCCGGTTAGTCGACAGCGTCTCGCTCTGGCGGTCGCCATTGAAAATTCCGACTGGGCCAAGCGGATTGGCGTTCACGATCGCGGTCCGGACATCATCGGTCGAGATGCCTGCGTTTGAGAGCGCGACCGGATTGAGAGCAATCCGCACAGCCGGCTGATCAGCTCCACTTACGGAAACCTCCCCTACCCCCGGAACCTGCGAAACGCGCTGAACAATAACGGTATCAGCTACGTCATAGATGGCGCTCGTCGACATAGTCTTTGATGTTAGCGCTAGAACGAAGACGGGTGACGCAGCAGGATTGGCCTTGCGGAATTTCGGCAATGTCGGCAGATCCGTCGGCAGATCGGCGAGCGATGCGTTGATCGCCGCTTGCACGTCGCGTGCCGCGTGATCGATGTCGCGCCCGATGGCAAACTGCAATTGAATGCTCGTGGCGCCCAACGCGCTCGTGGACGTGATTTGCTCGACGCCGGCGATCTCACCCAGGCGGCGCTCCAGCGGCGCGGCAACGGTAGCAGCCATCACCGACGGCGACGCGCCCGGCCGGTTCGCCGACACTCTGATCATCGGGAAATCGACATTGGGAACCGAAGCTACCGGAAGGACGGCGTAAGCGACAACGCCAATGAGAAACAGGCCAATGGCGAGCAGCGTGGTACCGACCGGTCTTCGAATGAACGGCTCGGAGATCGAGGCCATTATCTTATGTCCTCGGTCGCACCAGGCGGCGGCTTCGAACCGCCAGTAGGAACGGCTTGCTCGATTCGCTTGTTTAGCCGATCGAGCCCCAGATAGATCACCGGCGTGGTGTAAAGCGTGAGCAACTGACTGAGCAGCAGGCCGCCGATGATCGAGATGCCAAGTGGAAACCGCAACTCCGAGCCGGTGCCGCTTTCGATCGCCAGCGGCAACGCGCCGAACAGCGCTGCCAGTGTGGTCATCATGATCGGCCTGAACCGGAGCAGACACGCCTGCACGATGGCATCGGTCGAAGACATGCCTTGACGGCGTTCTGCCTCGAGCGCGAAGTCGATCATCATGATCGCATTCTTCTTCACGATGCCCATCAGAAGAATGATGCCGATCAGACCGATAACCGACAGGTCCTGTCCGAACAGCATCAAGGCGAGAATGGCGCCGATACCCGCCGAAGGCAGTGTTGAGAGGATTGTAATTGGATGAACATAGCTTTCGTACAATACGCCCAGCACGATGTAGATCGTGACCAGTGCGGCCAAGATCAGCCAAGGCTGACCGGCAAGCGCTTTCGAGAATTCCGCCGCATCGCCCGAAAACATGCCGACGATACTAGAGGGCATGCCGATGCGGGTTTCGATGATCTTGACCCGTTCTACGGCGTCGCCCAGCGCTTCGCCCGGGGCGAGATTGAAGCTGAGCGAGAATGCGGGGAATTGCGCCTGATGAGAGATTGCCAGTGGCGCCGTCGTCCTGGTCAGCGTCGCAACTGCAGATAGCGGGACCTGAGCGCCGGCAACACCCGGCAGAAAAAGCTTGGAAAGGATTGAGGGGTCGTTCTGATACTGCGGCAAGGCTTCCAACACGACGCGATACTGGTTGGCCTGTCCATAAACGGTCGATATCTGCCGCTGAGCAAAAGAATCGTTCAAAGTGTCGTTAACAGCCTGAAGGCTAACGCCGAGTTGACCGGCGCGTTCGCGATCGATGTTCAGCGCGGCTCGAAGACCTGCGTCTTGCGCTTCCGACGATACGTCCCGAAATAGCGGATCGCGACGCAGTTCCTTGACCAGCTTTTGGGTCCACTCCGAAACGTGGGCTGCGTCCGTTCCCGTCAGGGTATATTGATAAAGCGAGCGGCTGGTCCGCGTGCTGATCTGAATATCCTGCACCGGTTGAAAATAAACCGCCATACCAGGGATCGAAGCTACGCGCGTCTTCAAACGCGTGATGATTGCAGCGACGTCGTCATGGCGATCGCTCCGCGGCTTCACCGTCATCACCAGACGGCCGACATTCGTGGTCGGATTCACCGAACCGGCACCGATGACGGATACAACGCCCACGACGTCCGGATCCTCCTCGAGGATGCCCGCTACCTCGGCTTGACGCCTTCCCATTTCGACAAAGGATACGTCTGGACCCGCCTCAGTTACCGCGGTTATCGACGCCGTATCTTGCAGAGGCAGGAATCCCTTTGGCGCGACGACATAGAGCATCATTGTTGCGACGACCGTCGCAAAAACAACGACCAGCGTTGCCCGCTGATGTTGAAGGACCCATAACAACGTCCAGTGATAGAATGCGACAAGCCGATCAATACTGCGGTTGACCGGCGCCAACCCCGGAATCGGAGCTCCTTCCTCCGAGTGTTTTAGCAGCCGGGAACACATCATCGGCGTCAGAGTAAGCGACACCACGGCGGACGTGACGACCGCGATCGTCAGTGTCAGAGCGAATTCGCGGAACATTCTTCCGACCAGCCCGGACATGAACAAAAGCGGGATAAACACCGCGATTAGCGAAACCGTCAGCGAAATCACGGTGAAGGCAATCTCACTCGCGCCCCGGAGCGAGGCCTCCATGACGCTCTCGCCGTTCTCGATATGCCGAACGATGTTTTCGATCATCACGATGGCGTCGTCGACCACGAATCCGGTGCCGATCGTCAGCGCCATCAGCGACAGGTTGTCGAGGCTGAATCCGGCGAAATACATGATGCCGAAACTGGTGATCAGCGACAACGGCAGCGCCACGCCCGCAATCAACGTCGCCCGGAGCGAGCGCAAGAAAAGCAGCACGACAAGCGTAACGAGGACGATGCTGAGAATGAGCGTGAACTGCACGTCGTGGACTGATGCGCGGATTGTCACGGTCCGGTCGCTGACGACGGTCAGTTTGACACCGGCCGGAATTGCTTTCTGGACCTTCGGAATCTCCTCCCGGATCTGGCGGACAACCTCGATCACATTGGCGCCGGGCTGGCGCTGGATATCGATGATGACCGCCGGCGTTCCGTTATACCAGCCGCCGGTGCGGTCGTTCTCCAGTCCGTCGACGATCCGGGCGACATCGCCAATCGTGACCGGAGAGCCGTTGCGGTAGGCGATAATGATCGGTCTGTATGCGTCGGCCGTCGTGATCTGGTCGTTCGCTGCGATCGTATAAGCTTGCTGTGCACCGTCCAGCGCCCCCTTGGGGCCGGAAACGTTGGCGTTGGCGATTGCGGTCCGCAAGTCCTCCATTGAAATGCCGTAGGCTGCGAGCCGCGCGAGATCGGCCTGGACACGTACCGCGGGCTTCAAACCTCCGAGCACGGAAACGCGGCCAACGCCTGAAATCTGACTGAGGCGTTGGCTCAGAATGGTGTCCCCAATATCGCTCAAGGTGCGCAGCGAGACCGTGTCGGAGGTCAGGGCGAGCGTTATTACCGGCGCATCGGCAGGATTCACCTTGGCATAAACGGGCGGGTACGGCAGGTTTTTCGGCAGTACTCCCGCGGCAGCGTTGATGGCCGCCTGCACGTCCTGCGTCGCGCCGTCGATATCCCGATTCAGGTTGAACTGTAAGGAAATCTGACTGAGCCCGAACGAGCTTGTCGATGTCATCGACGACAGCGACGGGATCTGCCCGAGTTGACGTTCCAGCGGCGCTGTCAGTAATGACGCGACCACATCGGGACTGGCGCCTGGGAGCTGAGTCCTCACCTGCACTGACGGGAAATCGACTTGCGGCAGTGCAGAGACCGGCAACGCCCAATAGCCGAGCGCGCCTCCGATCATCAGCGCGATCCCGAGCAAGGAGGTTGCAATCGGACGGCGAATAAACGGTTCCGAGACACCCATGTCTAATCAACTCGTCTGGCAGCGCGCTGCCGTGGGTCCGCTTCTCAGTGCCCTGCCCCCGGAATCATGGCCGAGCCTTCGGTCCGCCGCCAGAACCCCGCTTGCCGCGACGCTCACTGTTGTCGCCGCCTCGGCGAGCGCCGTGCTCATCGTGCCGCTTCTGCGGCGCGAGATCGGCCGTCGGCGCCTGATCGTTCTGGCTGACTGTCACCTTTGCTCCGTCGGAGAGATTGGCAAATCCCGTCGTGACCACGCGATCAGTAGGACCAACTCCCTTGGCGATTACAGCGTCCTTCTCGTCCTGCTGCTGCACCGTCACTGGTTTGGCCGTTACGATGTCGCCGTCTCCGATCACGTAGCTGAAGGTTCCGAGCGGACCGCGCTGCACCGCCGACGTCGGTATAACCGTCGCCTGTAATAGCGTCTCAACCTTGATCCGCACGTTCACGAATTGGCCTGGCCAGAGCTGAAAATGCTCATTTGGAAATTTGGCTCTCAGCCTCAACGTGCCGGTCGTCGGATCGACCTGATTATCAATACCGATCAGCTCACCCGTGTCGGCTAGTGTCGTGCCGTCGCTTCCGAATACATCGACTTCGATAGCACCCTTGGCTGCTGCTGCATTCACCCGCGTAATTTGCTGTTGCGGAAGGCTAAACTGGACGGAGATAGGCTGAAGCTGCGTAATGACGACGAGTCCGGTCGTATCCGTGGTATTGATGATGTTGCCACGATCGACCTGGCGCAGGCCGACGCGACCGGAAATCGGCGCGACGATCTTGGTGAAGCCGAGCATCGCTCCCGCGTTGTCGATCGCGGCCTGATCGGCCTTGACCAGCGCCTCCTGTTGAGCAACGACCGCCCTTTGGGTATCCGCCTGCTGCTTCGAACCGGCATTGGAGACGGCCAGCTGCTGGTAGCGTTTCAGATCGAGGAGCATATTGGCAAGTTGCGCTTCGTCCTGGGCCTTCTTCGCGACTGTCTGATCGTACTGGGCTTGGTAGATCACGGGATCGATTTCGCCCAGCACGTCGCCCTTCTGAACATCCTGGCCTTCGGTAAAATTGACGGCGATCAGCTTGCCGTTGACCTGAGAGCGTACAGTAACGGTGTTCAGAGCCCGGACCGTTCCGACGCCGTCGAGGTAGACCGGCACATCCTGGATCCGCGGCGTTGCAGCCAGTACGGGAATTGCACGATCGGAATGTTCTCGACCTTCATCACGCTTCGTTTGCTCAAACGCGATCCAGCCAAGATAGGCGAGTCCTCCGAGGATCAGAAGCGTAATGACGATCCACACCGGCCGCCGCCGGCCGCCGGCCGTCGCCTGACCAGGTATCCTTTCACCGGCTGCTTTCGCGGTTTCGTCGAGACCCGGTTTAAAGAGCATTGCCCGCCCTCTCGATTCTCGGCTCCCAGCCCCCGCCCAGGGCTTGATAAAGGCTCACGATTGCCTGTAACCGCGCAAGCTGCGCTTGCGCTAGGACGTCTTCCGCCTGAAACAGTGTCAATTGCGTGTTCAGCACGATAATAATATCGGCGGTGCCTGCCTGAAGCTGCTGCTCGGAGAGCTCGAATGCCCTGCGCGAAGTGGCCACGACCTCCCGCTGCATGCGCAGTCTTTCAGCGGTCTGACGCACGGCAATCAGCGCGTTGTCGACATCGGCGAACGCCGAAACCACCGTCTTGCGGTAAGTCTGAAGCAGCTCGTCCTGTCTTGCCCTCGTGGTTTCGAAATTGCCGAGGATTCTGCCGCCGTCGAAGATTGGCTGCGTCAATCCGCCGGCGAGGTTGAAAAATGCCGCTTGGGGCTGGAACAGCGCGACCAGCGCCGGGCTCTGGTAGCCGCCCTGCGCGGTCAACGTAATGCTCGGAAAAAACTGCGCCCGGGCGCTACCGACATTCGCGGTAGCCGACGCCAGTTGCGCCTCCTGACGGCGGATGTCCGGGCGCTGGGTCAACAATTCGGACGGCAGTCCCGGAGTCACACGTGGCGCGGTGATCCGGTTGAGCGAGCCGCCCTTGACCTGCACGCTTTCCGGTGGGCGAGCCACCAGTGTTGCGAGCGCGTTGATGTTTTGTGCAAGCGTCTGCCGAAGCGGCGGAACGGTCGCGCGCTGATTCGCCAACACGCTTTCCTGCTGCGCTACGTCGAGGTCGGTTCCGGTACCGGCACTCAGCCGCTGTTTGAGTGCATCCAGGATACGCACGGCGCTGGCGATATTGCGCTCGGCGACGCGAATCCGGTCTTGTGAGGCAAGGACCTGAAAATAGGCATTCGCGACGCTGGCGAGCGTCGTCAGCGCGACCACATCGCGGTCAAAGCGGCTGGCACTGGCCGTCTCCACCGCGGCCAACGCGGCATCGCGGTTTTTGCCCCAGAAATCGATTTCGTAGCTGGCGGCGCTCAACGTGCCTGAGTAGTTCACGATCTCCCGGCCCCGATTTGTCAGGCCGCTTAAGCTCGACCCCGACGTACGGAAATAGGCTTCCTGTCCCCCGATGCTGACGCTCGGCAATAGCGCCGCACCCGCTATCCGGGATTGCTCGTCGGCCTGAACGATCCTTGCCGCCGCCGCTGCGATATCGAGATTGACGGTCTGGGCTTCCTCCATCAGGCCGGTCAATTCAGGAGAACGAAAACCACGCCACCAGTCGAGCTTCGGCAGAGCGTCGGCCCTGGTCGTCTGCGCAGCCTTGTACCCGCTAGGGATCTCCAGCGCCGGATCCGGAATATCCGCCGTCAGAATGCAGCCAGCCGACAACGCGGCCGCCACCAACACAGGGAGGAGCATAGCGGAACGCCAGATCCACATCGCGCATCTCTGAGGATGGCTAAAGGCCGTAGCAGGGGAAAAAGTCACACCGGCCCCCTGGGGGAAGACAGAAACGGCGACAGGTATTGACATGATATCATTGCGCCGCAGTCCCAACCTTTTCTGGAATAAAGCGACGCGGCCACCGGCAGTCATACTTTCTCTGAGATCGTCCTTATTCTAGCTGTCCGAACAGGCGACGGACAGTCCCGCCCAGCCAAGAACATTAGATGCGTTCCATAGGCGTCACTGCTCTGATTTATCAGAAAAGGCCCGATTTCAGGGCCTTTCTCGAAGTTCAGGCTACATACGCGTCCAACAATCTTACGAAGATTTCATGCGGCGTTGCGGGGTCCCGCCCGTTGGCGGCAGGGATTTTTCGGTCCGAGACCGTCTCTCTGTGGGATGCGATTCTACGCTCCCTTGTACCTCCCTCGCCCCTCAACTAGGGTTGCCTTGAAATCCTCCAACAGCCCAATGAGAATTTTGCATCTCATGAGAATCGATAACGACGTCGTAGAAGCGATCGGAAATACTCCTCTTATCAAGTTAAAGCACGCCTCAAATGCGACCGGATGCATCGTTCTCGGCAAGGCCGAGTTCATGAATCCGGGCCAATCTGTCAAGGATCGCGCCGGGAAACAGATGATTCTGGAAGCTGAAAGGCGCGGCGATCTCAAGCCCGGCGGCCTCGTGGTCGAGGGCACGGCCGGGAATACCGGCATTGGTCTTGCCGTCGTCGCCAGCGCGCGCGGGTATCGCACGATGATCGTGATCCCGGAAACACAAAGCCGCGAAAAGAAGGACATGCTGCGGCTGTGCGGAGCCGAGCTTGTCGAAGTTCCGGCGCTCCCCTACAGCAATCCGAATAATTATCAGCACATCGCAAAGCGTCTCGCTGACGAACTGCGCAAGTCCGAACCCAACGGCGTCCTGTTTGCCGATCAATGGAACAACCTCGACAATCCCAAGGCGCACTACGTTTCAACGGGCCCCGAAATCTGGGAGCAGACCGGTGGCAAGGTCGACGGCTTCATCTGTTCGATCGGCACGGGTGGCACGCTGGCCGGAGCGAGCGCTTTCCTGCGGGAAAAAAAGAAGGATATCGTCATCGGTGTTGCGGACCCTCGCGGGGCGGCCATGTATGAGTTGTTCAAGAACGGCGTGGCCAAGCCGACCGCGGGAGGTTCGATTACCGAGGGAATCGGGCTCGGACGGGTAACGCCGGTGATTGCCGACGCTAAAGTTGACGAAGCTTACCTCATCCCAGACGAGGAGGCCGTGCCCGTCATCTACGATTTGCTTGAACATGAAGGGCTTTGCCTTGGCGGATCGACTGGTGTCAACGTCGCCGGCGCGATTCGTCTCGCGCGCCAGTTGGGACCCGGTCACACCGTCGTGACGATCCTGTGCGACTCCGGCAACCGTTACCAATCGAAACTTTTCAACCCGGACTTTATGCGCTCCAAGGGCCTTCCCGTGCCGCAATGGCTCGAGAGACAAAGCACCGTAAAAATTCCCCTCGCAGCAGTTTAAAGCCGTTCCGGTCTCACCGCAGGATCTGGCTTAGAAAGAGCTGGCTTCGCGGGTGTCGCGGGTTGGCGAAGAAACTTGCCGGGGTATCGGACTCGATGATCTGGCCCTCATCCATGAACACGACGCGGTTAGCTACTTCTTTGGCGAATCCCATTTCGTGTGTGACCACAAGCATGGTCATGCCTTCTCTAGCCAGATCCACCATCGTGTCGAGAACCTCCTTGACCATTTCGGGATCCAGGGAGGACGTGGGTTCATCGAACAGCATGACCTTGGGGTTCATCGTGAGCGCGCGCGCGATCGCCACACGCTGCTGCTGGCCTCCGGACATCTGCCCAGGATATTTATTGGCCTGATCAGGTATTTTGACGCGTTCCAGAAACTTCATTGCCGCAGCCTCGGCATCTTTCTTCGGAGTATTGCGGACCCAGATGGGAGCGAGCGTGCAGTTCTCGAGCACTGTGAGGTGCGGAAACAGATTGAAACTCTGGAAGACCATTCCGACCTCGCGCCGCACCTCGTCGACGCGCCGCAAATTGGGTCCCAGCTCAATTCCATCGACGACGATGCGACCCTCCTGAAACTCCTCAAGAGCGTTGATGCAGCGGATCAGCGTTGACTTTCCGGAGCCTGACGGCCCGCAAATGACGATGCGTTCGCCACGGGCCACGTCGAGATCGATGTCCCGCAGCACGTGGAAACTGCCGAACCACTTGTTGAGACCGATGATGGAAACGATGGCGTTCGCATCTGTCATTGATATTTCCAAAGCTCAGGTTCGTCGATGCGCGTTCAGTCGATGCTCCACGAATAGGGAATATCGCGACATGCTGAAGCAGAATGCGAAGTAGATGAGTCCGGTGAACGCGAACCCGGTAAACAGCGTAGTTGGCGTCGCCCACGCGGGATCTGCAAACGAAGCTCGCAAGCTCCCGAGCAGATCGAACAATGCGACGATCGAGACCAGCGAGGTATCCTTGAACAACGCGATAAAGCTGTTGACCAATCCTGGAATGACGTGCCGCACCGCCTGCGGCATTACGATCAGCCCGGTGGTCTTCCAATAGGATAGTCCAAGCGCATGGGCGGCTTCTGCCTGTCCGTTCGGGATCGCCGCGAGACCGCCGCGAATAACCTCGGCATTATACGCCCCGGCGAATAGCGCTATGCCGATTAGGACTCGAACCAGCCCATCGACGGTGAAGTTTCCGGGAAGAAAGAGCGGCAACATGTAGGTCGCAAAAAACAATACGGTGATCAGGGGAACGCCGCGCCAGAATTCGATGAAAGCGATTGAGAACATCCGGATCAGCGGAAGGGTCGAACGCCGTCCCAGAGCCAACGCAATTCCGATCGGTATCGACGATACGATGCCTGTCACCGACACCACCAGCGTTACCAGCAGGCCGCCCCAGAGACGGGTATCGACAACCGGAAGTCCGCCGCGATCGAGACGCATTGCGGCGATAACCAGGCCAATGCCGACAAATGTTGTCAGGCTCGCGAGTAACGCTCCCCAGCCTGCACGGAAGCCGCCGCTGAAAAGGAAGAGCAGCAGCGAAACGATCGCAGCAGTGCAACCAAAATCGTACCAGACCGGCTGACCAGAGCTCTGGAGCCGATCCCGGAGCGAACTCAGCGGCGAGGCCAGCCAGTTCAGTGCATCGCCAATTGATGCAACGGCATTTCCCAACAGTCGTAAGATCGAACCGAATTCGCCTGCTTCCCCTGACGCGGCGAGCTGCCGCCCGGCATTACCAACGCTGTCAGCCAAGCTGGACAGAATCCCGGCGGTCCAGCTCACGCCAAATCCAGTGATGCCTCCACCGTGGAGAAGAAAAAATGCTGCGACCGGGAAAGCGATGAAGAACAGGCTGGCATTGAGACGTTTGGCCGGCAACCGAGGAATGAGAAGCGGCAGCAACAAGATGGCCGCCAACAGAAACGTCAGATTTACCCGCCACCGTTCGGGTTCTGGGTAAAAGCCGTAAATGAACTGGGTGATCTTCGCGTTGACGAACGGCCAGCACGCCCCGATTGATTGACTTGTATCGGTAACCAAACACGACGTTCGATTCTGACCTTCCCAGACCGCATCAACGAAGAAAAATCGAACTGCTGGAACAAGGACGAACCATAGCAGCGCAGCTCCAGTCACCGTAAGCAGCGCGTTGCTCGGGGAACTGAACAGACGGATCCAGAGAACACGGGCCAGGCTCGTAGTCCTGATGGGTGCGTGTCGTTCCGGAACGAGAGCGGCGCGTATAAACGATGGTGCGGGCCGAACGCTCATGCACCCCCGCTCCGTGCAACGCGCCTGGAGTAGACGCTCATGATCCCGCTGGTCACCAGCGAAATCAGCAGATACACGCCCATCGTGATCGCGAGGATCTCGATGGCTTGACCGGTCTGGCTAAGCGTTGTCCCCGCAAACACCGAGAACAGTTCCGGATAACCGATAGCGACAGCCAACGAGGAATTTTTGGTGAGGTTGAGGTACTGATTGGTCAGCGGCGGTAGAATGACCCTCATGGCTTGCGGGACCACGATCAATCGCAGCGTCGATCTGCGCGAAAGTCCGAGCGCGGCGCCTGCTTCCATCTGTCCCTTATGCACCGAAAGAATCCCCGCGCGCACGACTTCCGCGATGAAGGCGGCCGTATATGTCGAGAGCGCAATCGCTAGCGCGACAAACTCCGGGATCAGGCGCGCGCCGCCAGAGAAATTGAATCCCTGGAGAGTTGGCATTTCGAACGCGAAGGGAGTACCGAAAATGACCATCGCGGCGGCGGGAAGGCCGAGCAGCAGACCAAGGGCGTATGGCCATACAACCAAAGCTCGCCCGCTCCGAAACAACTTGCGACGGGAATGGCTTCGCAGCAGCATGCAGCCGATGATCGCAACCACCACCGCGACGGCAAACGCGATTAGCCCCTCCTGCCCGACAGGCTTGGGAACCACAAGACCACGATTGCTGAGGAAGATGCCGTCAATGACTGAGATGCTTTGCTTTGGACTTGGAAGCGTCCTCAGTACCGCGAGATACCAGAACAGAATCTGAAACAGTAAGGGCAGGTTTCGAACCAGTTCCACATAGCCGCCGGAAATGCGGGATATCAACCAGTTCGGCGACAACCGGCCGAGCGCCACCATGAAGCCGATAATCGTTGCGAAGAAAATGCCAACTGCGGCGACCACGAGCGTATTCACAAGGCCGACAAGGAAAACGCGCGTGTAACTGTCGGTCTCGGAGTATGGGATCAGGGTCTGGCTAACGCCGAATCCCGCGGTATTCGACATGAAGCCAAGCCCGGATGCGATATTCTGCGCGTCCAGATTTGCTTTTGCGTTGGCCACGATCTCATAGCCGATCCACGCAAGGACGGCGACGAATACAGCCTGCAACGCAAGGGCACCCCAACCAGCCCGCCCGCCAAGCGCACGTCGTAGCCTGAGAAAAAATTGCAGCGGCGGTTTTCGAGGCGCGACGGTCATTCCTGACGCTGACGCTAGCGGATCGGTGGCGCGTACTGAATGCCGCCCTGCGTCCAGAGCCTATTGAGTCCTCGTGTGATGCCAAGCGGGGATCCGGCGCCGACGTTACGATCAAACGCTTCGCCATAGTTGCCGACGGCCTTGATGATGCGCGAGACCCAATCCTTGGTTACGCCGAGCTGCTCGCCGAAATTGCCGTCGGTCCCGAAAATGCGCTTGAGTTCCGGATTCTCCGATTTTGCCATCTCGCCAACATTCTTCTGCGTGATACCGAGCTCTTCCGCGTTGATCATCGCAAACAGCGTCCACTTCACGAGATCGAACCACTGGTCATCGCCCTGACGCACCATCGGCCCGAGCGGCTCCTTCGAGATCACCTCCGGCAGAACCGCATGATCGGCGGGATTAAGGAGCTTCAACCGCTGGGCGTAGAGCTGTGAAATATCCGACGTAAACACATCGCATCGACCGGTTTCGTAAGCCTTTATGGTTTCGTCGGCCGTGCTGAACGCGATAACCTCGTATTTCATCTTATTGCTTTTGAAATAATCGGCGAGATTCTGTTCGCTCGTGGTGCCGGTCTGAACGCAGACGGATGCGCTATTCAATTCTAGCGCCGAATTAACCTTGAGAGATTTCCTGACCAGAAAACCCTGCCCGTCGTAGTAAGTCACGCCGGTGAAATTTCCTCCAAGCGAGGTATCGCGTGAAAGTGTCCATGACGTATCGCGCGACAGCACATCTATGTCGCCCCACTGTAGAGCGATAAACCGGTCTTTGGCGGATAGCGGGACGAACTTGATCTTGCTCGGATCGTTGAACACGACTGCTGCGATTGCGCGGCAGATGTCCACGTCAAGACCGGTCCAGTTTCCTTTGTCGTCAGGGGTGGAAAACCCTGGCAACCCCTGAGTCACGCCACACGACAGCACGCCTCGTTCCTTGACTGCCTCGAGCGTGGTCTTCGCCTTCGCGGATTCCTGTGCGGATGCCGATTGTAATGTAATACCAGCGGCGATGGCGAAAATGGCAGCAAGTATGCATTTCATGGCAATGCCTTTCAAGAACGTCAATGGATTGTCAGTTCGTGCCGTTTAGTCGCTCGGTTGAGTGCGGCCAATCGATTCGTTTCTCCCACCAGAATCGGGCCAAAGACGGACTGCGTCGATCAACCGATGTTGAGAGCAGATGGAAACTCGCAGCGGCTCTCCACCCTCGGTCGGCAGGGATTGAATTCCATCACGGAACGACTAGCGGTGGACTCTAGCGTCCGCATCCGTTCCGCGATCCGCCTTGCGAAGGTTGGAATCAAGGAGCCACTAGCAAATATATGTTGCTAGTGGGGTTTTAAATTTGACGTTCAGCTCCGCGACACGTGGGGGTTGACGGGGGTCTTTCCCTTCCTGTTACTACCCGACCACTCCGGAACTGCCATCCGGAAAGCACAAAATGCCTGGTTCAGCAGCGGGAAGATATGACCTTGTCGAAGGGCGACAGACCCACGGATTCGCTTCGAGCGGAAACCAGATTGGTCGTTTCCGGTCGAGACACGGCGTCCCAGAAAGGGTTCGTCAATCCTCCCATCGTTCGCGGCTCGACCGTGCTTTACCCGACTGCAAGCGATCTTTACGCTCACCGCGGAGAATTCCAATACGGACGGCACGGCACCCCTTCAACCCGCGCGTTGCAGGATGCGTTGGCGGCGTTGGAAGGCCCGCAATGCGCAGGCATAGGCCTCGTTCCTTCGGGGGTGTCTGCGATTTCTACGGCGCTATTGTCCGTGCTGAAGGCCGGCGATCATGTTCTGGTCTGCGATAACATTTATCGTCCTACGCGACAATTCTGCGATGGGATTCTGACGCGCTATGGAATCGAGACCACCTATTTCGACCCACTGATCGGTTCGGGAATCGCCGCGCTGTTCAGGCCGGAAACCCGCGCGGTAATGGTGGAGGCTCCAGGCTCTCAGTCTTTGGAGATGCCCGACGTTCCGGCGATCGCTGCCGCGGCGCACGCCCGCGGCGCGCTTGTGATCGACGACAATACGTGGGCAACCCCCCTCTTCCGCCGCGCACTCGAACAAGGCGTGGACATAAGCATCCAGGCGGCGACCAAGTACATCGGAGGACATTCCGACCTCATGTTTGGTACCATAGCCGCCAATGCCAAGGCCTGGCCGGCGCTCGCCGAAACCATCAAGCTGCTCGGTCTATGCGTCGGTCCTGACGATGTGTTTTTGGCCTTGCGGGGATTACGCACTCTTGCGGTAAGGCTTTATCATCACCAGCAGGCCGCGATCGACATGGCGCGGTGGCTTGCTCGGCGGCCGGAAGTTGCAAGTATTTTGCATCCCGCATTACCGGACGATCCCGGTCATGCGATCTGGAAACGGGACTTCACCGGCGCTTCGGGATTGTTCAGCATTGTCCTTAAACCCGCGCCACAACAAGCAGTCGATGCGCTGCTCGATACGCTGAAGCTGTTTGGCATGGGTTACTCGTGGGGTGGCTTTGAGAGCCTCATCATTCCCTTCGATTGCGCTTCGTATCGGACCGCGACGAACTGGACGCCGGGCGGGCCGACGCTACGACTACACATCGGCCTTGAGAATTTGGACGATCTCAAGGCCGATCTCGAACGGGGATTTGCGGCCTTCAACGCCCGGCAATGAGGCTTCTGCCTCGCGCTTTTTGTTGTTTCTCACGTTGATGATTGGCGTCCATTGAGAATGATGAAGTACACGTTGCGAAAATAAACAATGAGACCGAGAGCCTGGCCGGCGATGAACACCGGATCTCGCCGGTAAAGGGCGTAAACCAAAAGAAGAATCCCGCCTCCTATCGAGAAGAACCAGAACGCCACGGGGATCACGCTCTTTCGTGCGCGTTCAGATGCAATCCATTGCACGACGAACCGCATGGTAAAGAGACCCTGCGCAACAAAACCGAGAACGACCCAGCCGTCAAAATTGGATACGAACACGTCGTAGAAATAGGTCGTCAGCATCTCGAAGATGTCAGTCATGACGCATTACCTCGGTTGCCACGGGTGTCGATTTCTTACGGCGGATCAGCCACCACACACCGGCGAGGTCGATGATTCCGATCCACAGGCGATCGAAGAATCCATAATTCGACACGCCTGAACGTCGCAGCCGGTCGATCACGTCGACATAGGTGATGTCATAGCCCTCTCGCCGCACCAGCGCCGGGAGGAAACGGTGCAAGCCGTCGAAATAAGGGAGGGACAGAAACACCTCCCGCCGAAAGGCCTTCAGCCCGCAACCGGTGTCGCGCGTCCCGTCGCTCAGCACCCAGCTTCGCACCTTGTTGGCGATTCGCGACTGGAATTTCTTGAATCCGGTATCCTTGCGGCCAACGCGTTGGCCGGCGGCGAGACCGATGCGTCCCTCACCCTTCTCGATCGCCATTATGAGTTCCGGCAGAAATTCCGGATTGTTCTGACCGTCGCCATCCAGCGTCGCAACGATCGAACCGCGCGCGGCCCGCACCCCGGTCCGAACCGCCGCCGATTGGCCCGATGACTTTTCGTGACGAATCTGGCGCACATTCTTCCGCCGCGTCATGATCGTAGCCAAACGCTGGGCGGTTGCATCGGCGGAGCCGTCGTCGACATAGACAATCTCGTAGTCCCACCAGCCGTCCAGCGCGGCAGAGATCTCGTCGATCAAGGGTGCGATATTGTCCGCCTCGTTGCGCACAGGCACAACTATGGAAATCGTCGGCGCAGTCGTGCTGGTGGACATGTCGTCGTTCATTGTCCGATTGGTCCGCTAATCAGAGCCCGCGAAAAACTGGCCTATAGCGTTTTCGAGCGAAGTGAAATCCGGTTCGCGTGAAGAAAGCGCGTCATCAAAAAGACAGAGTCTTTCACCGTTTCCGCGAAGCGGTGAAAGACACTAGCCGCGTCCGCTTCTTATGGCGCGTAAGCGCTGCGGGCAATACTTTTGAGATGGGAAATTTCGGCGAGCGAAGAATTTTATGCTGTCTACATCAATTGTAAGAACAACATCCGGCATAGGTAGCTTATCGCCACATCCTGTGGCCACCCTGATATCTAACGCGTTCCCTCAGAGCGGAAGATGGCGATCGAAATCGTCTTACCCCGTGAGAAATTGAAACCGTCGATGCGCGTTGCAACATTATAGCGCAGGCCGATCGCCTCGGCGCGCTGCGCGAAGGCTCTTTCGGAACGGGATTCGACAAGCGCGAACCGGCAGCTTCCATAGCTGAGAAAATCGGCGGCCCCGGAGCCATCGGTCAGCAGCGTCGACGTCCCCGTCATGAACACCAGACTTGGCTCATGGTAGCCAGCCGCCGCCGCTTTCGGTCCAACACACTCGACGTTTCGCAGCGCGCGCGCGACTTCGGGACTCGGGAATAATGGTGTCAGCGCAGCGACTATGATTCCGTAGACGGAAGCGCTCAGGAACAGCGCCGCCAAAATCGCATTCAGCAGGGAGCGTTCCGCGTTATAGTCATCGTAGAGCCACCAGGCGAACAGCCCGGAAATCAAAGCCGCCGCGGCGAACGGCCACGCCAGGAAGACCGGCTGACGCGTTAAGGTAATGGTTGCGACGATTGCGAGCACGAGGGTCATCGCAGGGATGGCAAACCACCACGCCGTGCCCTTCGTCAGCCATGATCGGGACAGAACGTGGCGCTCCAGTGCCCAAACCGACAGGATCGCGACCGCGGGATACAGCGGCAGCACATAGTGCGGCAGCTTCGTCAAAACGAGTTCAAACACGATCCATGACGGAACCAGCCACGCAAGCAGAAACCGTACCTCCGGCTCTCGCCGCGTGCGCCAGACTGCGGGCGCCGCCAGCCCTGCGAGCGGTGCGCCGGGCCAGAAGGTAATCCAGAACAGCAGGAAGTATATGCTTGGCGGTGCGCCATGTGATTCTTGAGCCGCGAATTTGCTCAGCATGTCGCCGCCGATCGACTGCGTAAAAAACGTGTCGCCTGCGCGGAGAAAAATCGCAACAAACCACGGCATGACGAGGACAAGCATCCACATCAGCCCCCAGACTGACCGTAGCCGCCAAAGCCATGACGCAGAGCGATCGAGTATAGCGAGGGTCCCGATCGTCAATCCCACGAACATCAGGATCAACGGACCCTTGAGCAGGATTCCTCCGGCGAGCGCGGTCCAGAAGATCGCCGGATGTATCCAGGACGGATGCTCGGGGTTCTCGCGCCGCTGAGATGACAGATAGATTCGCGCAAGCGCACCCATCGCTGCAACGATTGTCAGCAACAGCATGGCATCAGTCTTAGCGAGCCGCGCTTCCACTCCGAGCAGGACCGAACTGCACATGATCAGTCCAGCCAAAACAGCGCCCCGTCGCGTTATGAAAGCGAGCGCTGCCCAATAGGTCAGAAGCACCGCGCCAATCGCGCCGATCAGGGAGGGCACGCGATAGAGCCAGATGCGGATCTGCGCGCGCGGCAGGCCGAGAGATGACGCCGTCTCGACGGCTGCTGCCTGCAGCCAGTAAATGCCGACCGGCTTCTTGTAACGCACCTCGTCCTGAAAGCGGATGTCGACGAAATCGCCGGTCTCCACCATCTGCTTGGTCGCTTGGGCGAAACGGGCCTCGTCGCGATCGATTGGCGGGATGTTGAAGAAACCAGGCAGAAAGAACAGCAGGCCAACAATCGCCAGAAATAATACCGATCTGCCCTGACTGGCGGCGACAGAGTCGAGCACGTTCGCCAGACCCCGTCCCCTACCCACCGGGTTCTTCGGCTCGCGCGGTTGTCCAAATTGGGGATGGGGAAGGGTCTTGGCCATGGGATTTCCGCATACGCTGAACCCGAGGCAGGGACAACCGCTGAGCCGGCTGCTACTGAATTCTGACCGTAACTGTGTCCGCGGTGCCAGCCGCGTCCATCACGGTCAGCCGGACGAAGCCCGGCCCAGGAGGGTCGATCATCCGCTGGCGACGGCCGTCGATCGCTCCGACCGCTTTCCCGTTGACCAGCATGGTCATCGGCAGGCTGCCTCCCGTTACTTTCACCAGCAGCGGAGACAGCGTTCCCTGCCCTGCTCCGGCATCGATCCGCGAGCCATTCAACGGAAACTGGATATGGAGCCGGCGCTCATTGTTGTCCGTCCGGATGAGTTCACCAGCAGAACGAAACCGTCGCAATGGAAGTGGAAGCTTTGCATTATTGGCGGTGGTCAGGGTTCCGCGCGGAGCCTTGGGGAGCGGGGCAAGTAGGCTGCCGGTGCGAGCGAACGCATCGAACAGAATGGGCGCGGCCGCGACACGTCCGATAAGACCGGGAACCGGGGCGCCGTCAGGGCGTCCGACCCAAACGCCGATCGTCATGCGGCCGTCGAAGCCGACAGACCAGGCATCGCGATAGCCGTAACTCGTACCGGTCTTGAAAGCGATCCGGTTCCGAACCGCGTTTTCCGGTGGGGGTGTTCCCAGCAGGACATTGCCGACCTGCCAGGCGGCAACGGGGTCCAGCAGTCGCAACGGCTCGCGGACACCAGAGTCGCGGCGCTCGAACTCGCGTAAAGGCATTACATTACCCAGCCGGGGAATGCCGGAATAGACTTGCACCAAGTCATGGAGCGTGACGCCGACGCCGCCCAGTCCCATCGCCAGACCCGGAGCTTCGTCCTTGGGAAGCACCAGACTGGCGCCCGCCTGTTTTAGTCGCGACGACAGGCGGCTGGCGCCGACACGATCGAGCAGTTCGATCGCCGGAACGTTGAGCGATAATTGCAGAGCCCGGCGCACCGGAACGGTGCCCTGAAACGTCATATCGAAGTTTTCCGGCGCGTAGCTGCCAAATCGGACCGGATGATCGTCGATCAGGCTATCCGGATGAACAAGCCCGTCTTCAAACGCTAGTCCATAGATAAATGGCTTCAGGGTCGATCCCGGCGAGCGCACCGCCCGCGTCATGTCCACCTGCCCGGCAAGCCGCTCGTCGAAATAGTCCGCAGAGCCGACATGGGCCATCACATCGCCGGTGGCGTTGTCCACTGCGACGATGCCGACCGAAATTTCCGGCCCGAGCGCAGCCGCGCGGTCGTGCGCCAGTGCTTCGAGCTGCCGCTGTAATCCGGATTCTAGCGTCAGCCTGATGAGGTTCGAATTCTTGTTCGTGGCCATCGCCTGATCCGCCGAATGCGGCGCCAGCATTGGAAACGGCTGGCGCATCCGCATGACAGGCACCGCCATCGCCCGCTTGGCATCGTCCGCATCGATGCGGGCATCCTCAACCATACGCACGAGCACGCGGTCGCGGGCCGCACGCGCTGCGGCAGGATGTCTGTCGAGGCGTCGCCGTTCCGGCGATTGGGGCAAGGCCACCAGCAGAGCCGACTCCGCCAGCGACAGCCGCTTCGGCTCCTTGCCGAAATAAGCAAGGGATGCCGCGCGAATACCTTCGAGATTGCCTCCGAACGGCGCGAGCGTCAGATACAGGTCGAGTATTTGGCTTTTGGGGAGTTCGTATTCGAGCTGGAGCGCACGGACCATCTGATGCAGCTTGGCGTATATCGAGCGCTGCCGGCGCGGCTCGATCAGCCTGGCAAGCTGCATGGTGATGGTCGACCCGCCCGAAATGATGTGGCCACGGGTCAAGAGTTGCAGCGCCGCGCGGCCAAGCGCGAGCGGGTCGACGCCAATGTGCGAATAGAACCGCTGATCTTCATAACCTAGCAACAGGTTGAGATATCCGGGATCGACATCGGTGCTGGCATCGACCGGCAATCGCCACCGGCCGTCGGCCATTGCGAACGCGCGCAGTAATTTGCCGTTGCGGTCGAGCACCGTCCTCGAAACCTCGCGCGCGTTCGCGAGCGGCAGAGGTCCCAACGAGACGATCCAGCTCGCGACAGCGCCGGTGGTTACCATAGCGACGATGGCGAGGGCTGACGCCGCCAGTTTCACCCGCCGCCAGCGACGCGACTGTACCGCCGTTGCAGGGGTGTCGGGCGCGGTCATTTCGCGGAACGTACCTCCACACGGCTAGTGCCGGTGCGGCCGTAGCGCGATGGATTGTACATGTCTTCTACGTACGCTTGCGGCAGAACGTATTTGCCCGGTGATACAGCGCGCACGACATAGGCCACGGTGAACACCGCCTTGTCATTAGCAGCGCGATCGACGGCTGCGGTGAACCGATCGTCGCGGAATTCAGTGCTGACCGGTTCCTTGCCGTCCTCGATCCAGTCGAGCGTACCGGTGTCGCCGGACGAAACCAGATGAGGATTGTCGATTTCGAATCCTGCCGGAAGATAGTCGGCCACCATGATGTGGCCGTATTCCGGCTTGGCTTCGGTGATCCTGAGAACGACGGCGAACCGTTCGTTCTGCGTGGCCTGCGCCGGATCCGCGGGCGTTCCGTCGAGATTGAAATAGTTGCGCTCAATCACGAAGCCATTCGAAGCAGCCGGTTCGGGAGTGGCGGGCGCGCCGGCCACGGAAATCACCGCCTGCACCGGCGCCTCGCCCGTGTTGGTGATCTTGATCGGCTTGTCGGCCACCTCGGCTGCCTTGTAGCTGCGATAAAGCGCGGCATTAACGGGCGCGCCACCGACATCGAGCGACATTGATTCTTTCGCAAGCGCCCGCGCTGCCAGGACCAGCCACGCGTTCTCTTGTGTTGAGGTTGAGGGCGTCAACCCCCGCGCCGCCTCCACCCGCTGCACCGCTTGCGTGACCGTGGCTCGCGGCGCATTGCCCTCACTTGCGAGCGATACCAGCGCGGCAGCATCGCGCAGCGCCGAGCCGTAGTCCGGCCGGCCGAATTCGATAGCCGGTCTGGGCGCCAGACTTTGTATCGCTGCGGCATAAACGCGTTCCGCCCGCGCCCGGTCACCGATCAGCGCAAGCGCCGCGGCGAGTTGCGCCTTGGCGATGGGTGTCGCCAGATTGGTCAATTTGGTATCGGCCAGATAACGCAAATCCCCGATCGGGGCAGCACCGTTTCTGGCAAGAACGTAAAGTCCGTAAGCCAAGTCGCGACCGCCGTCCTTCTCCGGCTCGGCTGCATTCACAACCGAGTTGCGGATGCGGTCGAGCGCGCTCTTGAACGGGACGTCAGGGACGGAGAAGCCTTTCTCCCGAGCGCGGGTCATGAAGTCCATGACGTAAGCGTCGAGCCAGGAATCCTCGCCGCCGGACGACCATAAGCCGAACGAACCATTGGAGCCTTGCCGGGCCAGCAGGCGCTCGATCGAGCTCTTGATGCGATCGTCGACACTGGTATCCATCGCGAGGTGTGCGTTGGCGGCGAGATCGTTGACATAGAGCAGCGGCATCGCCCGGCTTGCGATCTGCTCGGAGCAGCCGAAAGGATAGCGATCGAGCGCCTTCAGGACACTCGCCGCATCCAGCGCCGAGGACAGTCCGACCGACACCGATACTCCTCCCGTCCCCGCCACGAGGTCGGAGAACATGTCCGAGGTCAGCGTCAGGCTCTCGCCTTTTGCCAGCGTTCGGACAGAGCGGCGCGCCAGGATCTGGGTCGCCGGCTTGACCTCGAGATCATAGTGCCGCGCGACCGTCAGGCCGTTCGGCCCCTTGATATCGATGTCGAATTGGGCAGCGCCGGAAGAGCCGCCGGCACCAAGCGTCAGCGCCATCGATCTGCGCTGCTTGGCCGCGAGCTTGATCGTGGTCTTGGCGTTGCCCGCCATCTTCACGGGCCCCGAGGTCTTGACGTTGATAACGTAGTCGCCGGGCGGACCTTCGACATTGTCGAGGTCGAAAGTCAGGGTGCCCTGATCGCCGGTCAACAGAAAGCGCGGCAGCGTCGCCGTCAGCACCACCGGGTCCCGCACCGTGACATCGACCGTCGCACGGCCGAGCTTAGTTGCAGTCCAGGCGACCGCCATCACTCGCGCAGTGCCGGCGAATTCCGGAATGTCAAAGCTGACCTCAGCCGTGCCGTCTGCTGCTACCGTGACGATGCCGGAATAGAGCGCGAGCGGCTTCTGCGTCGGCGGGCTGCCCTGCAACTCCGCTCCGGCCGAATCGCCGCCGGTCCTGAGTTGGCCGCGCGTCCCCTGCATGCCGTCGATCAGTTGTCCGTAAAGGTCTCGGATTTCAGACGTCATACGACGCTGACCGAGATAGTAGTCGTCGGGCGCGGGAGGCTTGTAGTTAGTGAGATTGAGGATACCGACGTCAACCGCGGCAACGACGATCTTGGCGTCTTCGCCGGGGCTTAGGCCACCGATCTTCACAGGTAGCCTTAGCGTCGTCGACGGCCGCGCCAATGTCGGCGGCGAGAGATTGAGCGAAAGGGTGCGCGGGGTCCTGTCGATGCCGAACCATTTGATGCCGATCGCGCGTCCGGGCATCCGCTGTGCGGCGACGTCGAGTGGCCGCCGAAGCGTTGCCACCACATAGGCCCCGGTGCCCCAGTCCTTGCCGATCGGAATTTTGACCTGCGACGTGCCTTCCTTGACGTCGGCGGTTTGGGTGGTCAACAGCCGGTCGCCAAGAACATTGATCGTCAGTTTGCCGGCGGTCCGGGCGTTGACCGAAACGACCATGGTGTCGCCGGACTGGTGATCTGGCTTGTCGATCGAGGTTTCCAGCAGGTCAGGCGTGTCGGCGCTGCCGTCGGAATACCAGCCGACGTCAAATTGAATGGATGTCAGCGGACCATCGGGATCGGACGATTTGACGTCGAGCCGGTAGCGTCCCGACTGTGGAGAGAGTTCGATCCGCGCAGGCTTGTCGGCGGCAATCGTCAGATCTCCGTCGGCCACCCGTCTGGTCGACTTCACCGGCTCGTATTCCCAATACGAATTCTGACGATACCACTGATAGCGACTCTCCAGCTTGAGCAATTCGTAGCGGAGACCCTTGCGGGCAAGCGATGTTCCGTCTGGTGCGACAAAGACGACGTCGAAGCCGGCCTTGTCTCCCTCTGCGATATTCTTGTCGGCAAACAACGGTTTGACGCCGATCATGGCGCTGGACGGTTTCACCGGAAGCACGATTTTCCGCTCGACCGCGCGTCCGCCGGCCTCCGCCATGCGAACGAAAATCTGTGCTGCCTGCTGTCGACTCGACGAGGACGGTGTTGCGAGGCTGACCGGGAAGGTTGCGACGCCGTTTGCATCGGCTTCGGGCAGGTTCTCGATCGGCGTGCGCTCGTTACTGGTCGCCTCGTCGTCGCCGGGCACGCCGAATTGATATCCGGCATATCCTGGACGGCTTTCGGCAGGTGCCACCAGCAAATCGCCTTCGATCTGCAAGCCGGATGCGGGAGCGCCATAGAGGAAATGGCCGTCGACCTTAAGTTCTACCGGGGTATCAGCGGCAATCTGTTTCGCCTTGGTTATTAAGTCAAATTCAATCCGGTCTGGGACATAGTCCTCGACCATAAAGGTGGTTTCGCCGACTGACGGTCCTTTCGGGTCCGTAAATGCGCGAACCCGCCATGTCCCGGTCGGGACCGCTGAATTGAGCGGCAGGGTCAGGCTTCGTCCGCCCGCGCCTTGATCGGCCAGGATGGCTCGGCGGAACTCGACGCCGTCGGGCCGTTCGACCACCAGCGTCAACGGTCCGCCGGTTACCGCGTTACCCTGCCCGTCCCGCACCAACGCCGTGAGATACACAGTCTCCCCGGAGCGATAGACGCCCCGCTCGGCATAAACGAAGGCATCGGCTCCCGATGGCACGGCGCGGCCCGAAACCCCGCGATCGGTCAAATCGAATGCATTCGACTTCAGGCTGAGGAATGCATAATCGGCCTTGTCGGTGCTGATTGTCAGCAGCGCAGGCGACTGCCCTCCTTCGCCTCGAGCCAACCCAGGCTCAAACAACGCGTGACCCGACTCATCCGTCTTGCGGGTTGCAAGGATTTCATTGTTGCGTGCGACCAAGCGGACTTCCGCTTTGTCCACAGCATCGGTTGTCGCCAGCGAATTGACGAATACGTGGATGCCGTCATTGCCTGAATAGGCGGTCAGGCCAAGGTCCGAGACGATGAACCACTGAGTCGCCAGCGAGTTGGACTCTTCGTCCTCCATTGAGGACGGCCCCTTTGGCGCGGCCGTCATCACATAAACGCCGGGTTGGAGGTTTCCGAGCGCTTCATCGACGGGAAACGCGGTCGTCACATCGGCGTTCAGCGTGGAGGCCGTCGCAACCTCGCCCGACCAGACTTTGATCCCGCGTTCGTTGCCGAGATTAAACAACTGATAGCCGCTGAGCGTCTTCTGAAAATCGCTGTCGACAACGGCATTGATGAGATTGCGGTCGCCGATCCGGAACACCTTGACGGTCACCGTCTGGGTGTTGACGCTGACCAGCGGGATGCCGCGCTGGCCAACGCGCGGCAGCACGTAGGCCCGTCCGGTGAAGCGGACGAAGGGCTTACGGTCGCGCACATAGACGTTGAATTCAGCGGATTTCGGCAGACCCTCCTTCACGGTCGATGGCAGCCCGGAGCGCAGATGGATATTGTAGCGCTCACCGTGCTTGAGGCCCTCGACACAGAGCTGTCTGTCTTCCGAAGACAGCGCCGGCCGGTCGACCCCGGCCAGCGTCACGAATGGTGAAAAGTCCGTCCTCTTGGCAAGATCCTCAGAGAACTGGAAGCAGACTCGAGGCGATGCCGAGTCCGAATCCACGGTGTAATCGAGCAGCCGAAAGCCATGGTCGTCTCGCATTTTTTCGTACTGCGCGCGAACATCGGCGACCTCGCGCAGATCAAGCGAAAGCCGCAACGTGTCGAGGGCTGGCCGCCACAGCTTTCGATCCGAAAATGCGCGCCCGAGAACCGCTAATGCATCAGCTTCGACAGCAGAATCGTTCGCTCGCTGGTAGGCGAGATAGGCGGCGGTGGATGCTCGTTCGAGCAGAAAGGTTTGTTCCTGACTTGTGGTGGGTCTGATCTGGAAGATTGTCCGTGCCAGGCGCAGCCAGTTGCCGCTGTCGGCTGGTACGACCGTTGAGATCTGGCCGAGTATCTGAAGACCGCTGCGAAAATCGGCTCGTTTGAAGGCCGCGTCGGCATCGGCGCGCAAAGTCGGGGCCGATTTGGTGATAGTGCCTGCTTCGCTCTTGATCTGAGCCTCGAGCTTGATTGCCGCGTCGGCAAGATCATCCCGCTTGAAGGCTTTATCTGCTGCCAGGGCAACTGATCCAAGCCCGATGAGTAAGGTCGCACAGAGGGCTACGGCGCGAACCATCCTGGTCATAAAAAGCTCCTGCGCGCATAAATGTCGCTGGGGTGTTCCCGGGTCAGAGTTCTGCGCTGTGCGGGATCGAAATCGAATTTGACACTTGCAATCCATGGGCCGCGAGTTCGAAACACGATCACGGCCAAAACTCCACTAACAGGTTATACTTGCTGTTGGTCGTTCGTTTTTAACTTCGCGACACCGGCCTGAACGGGATGCGAATGTCAGAATCAAACCGCCCGTGCCAGAAAATGCACCAAAATGTAGCAGATTCATTGCCTTATCCCGTATCGCTACAGTATAAGTCCAGCGCAAAGGAATTCCGATTCATCGTCCTCGGACTGCCCGTACGAGGCGTCTGTACGCACTCGAGACGAACGGATCGCACCTGTTTGTCGCCCGCCCGATCGAAATGGTTCGGATCGGACTTGGCGCGAAGGCGGTTTTTTCATATTGCGGTGAGATGAAGCTTTTGGGAGATGAAGCTTTAAACGGTCCCGTAGCTCAACTGGATAGAGTAGCGGATTTCTACTCCGCGGGTTGCAGGTTCGAATCCTGCCGGGATCGCCAAAAACCGGCGCAGTAAACACCAGGTTATTTTCACTCGCTAAAACGGAATGTCGTCGTCCATGTCGCTGCGGTGGCTACCGGCGGCCGCGGCGCGGCGCGGCGCTCCGCCTGACGGACTTCCGGACCCGAAGTCGCCGCCGGAATCGTCAGATCCGAAGTTGCCGCCACCGCCGCTGTTGCGGCCATCGAGCATTGTCAGAGTCGAATTGAAATTCTGTAGCACCACTTCGGTGGAGTATTTTTCGACACCGCTTTGGTCGGTCCATTTTCGGGTCTGCAACTGACCCTCGATGTAGACCTTGGAGCCTTTCTTCAAATACTGCTCAACAACCTTGCAGAGGCCTTCGTTGAAAATCACGACGCGATGCCACTCTGTTTTTTCCTTGCGCTCGCCGCTGGTCCTGTCGCGCCAGGTTTCAGAGGTTGCAATCCGCAGATTGGCGATCGGCCGTCCGTCCTGGGTCCGCTTGATTTCCGGGTCGGCTCCGAGATTGCCAATCAGAATAACTTTGTTCACGCTACCCGCCATCGCCGTTCTCCATGTCCCCAATTCCCGATTGCTAGCTCAAAACCGGTGCTAACCCAAACGGATGTTGCCGCTTCAAAATCGAGCCGTGACGGCGTTCAAGCAGCCTACACTCCCCTCGCCGCGCCGAGAGGCTCATCGCCGGGTTATCCACGGATCGAGTATGGTATAATGTTCTTTATTTGTTCTCAAGAATAAGCCCAAAAGTCCGCGCAGACCTCTCGCCGAGATACTCCGCCCGCGGGGACAACCAATTTGACCTAGAGTGTTGCATTTGAGAGACGGCAATTTGCCGCGCCTGAGGGTATAACTGATTCACAAGTTTCGGGGTAACTAGCAGCGCTCGCGCTTTAGTTGTTGAAATTAAAGCAAAAATCCGGGGATTGAAATGAACAAGTTTCTGATTGGGGCCGTCGGTGCTCTCGCTATTGGCCTTGGTGCCGCGCCCGCCACTGCGGCCGACCTTGCCCCGCGTCCATATACGAAGGCCCCTCCGATGGTGGCCGCGATTTACGATTGGAGCGGCTTCTACATCGGCGCGAACGGTGGCTGGGGATCGAGCCGCAATTGCTGGGACTTCACGACGCCCGCAGGGGTTGTCGTGGCGCGTGAAGGTTGCCATGACGCAACCGGCGGCACGGCCGGTGGTCAGATCGGCTATCGCTGGCAGAGCAGCAATTGGGTGTTCGGGCTGGAAGCTCAGGGTAACTGGGCCGATATAAGTGGTCGCCGTGCCAGCCTCGCCTTCCCTGCCTTCACCAACGACAGCCATCTGGGTGCGTTCGGCCTGTTCACTGGCCAGGTCGGGTATGCTTGGGATGCCACGTTGCTTTACGTGAAGGGCGGCGCCGCCGTGACCTCTAACCGATACCGGAGCCTTGGCACCCTGACTGGCGTTCAGGTGACCAACAACGTCAATAATACCGACTGGGGCGCTACGGTCGGCGTCGGCCTCGAATATGGATTTGCGCCAAACTGGTCGCTCGGATTCGAGTACGATCACATCTTTATGGGTAGCAACAGATATACCTTCATCAACAATGGTGTTGCAGGGGCCGCCGGTACGCTGTTTGGAACCGACAATATCGGCCAGGACGTGGATCTCGTCACGGCGCGCATCAATTACCGCTGGGGTGGCCCAGCCATTGCACGGTACTGATCGCGTCTGATCCGACGTTCTTGGAAAACTTGAAAGGCCGGCTTTTTGCCGGCCTTTTTGTTTGAGCCAAGGGTCGCAGGCAACCCCGCCAACGGGCAGCCTACTGATACGCCGTGCTGCTCCTCCCGATGAAATCGGGGATGATCGCTGACGCCCTCTGGAAATCGCCCGCTGTTCTATCTACGTTCCACAGACTGCTACAGATGGCGCCACTCCGGGGATTGCCCGGCGGGGCGCGCCCAAACGCGGTGCGGCTTCTGCATCCGGAAAAGCCTGTCATGGACGAAGTCATCAAGGCGAAGCGGCAACAATTGAGTCCCGCGAGTCGCGCCATCACGATTCGCGGCGCTCGCGAACACAACCTCAAGAATGTCGATCTGGAAATCCCACGCGACAAACTCGTGGTGTTCACCGGCCTCTCCGGCTCTGGCAAGTCCTCGCTGGCGTTTGACACCATCTATGCCGAGGGTCAGCGCCGCTATGTCGAGTCCCTGTCGGCTTACGCGCGCCAGTTTCTGGAGATGATGCAGAAGCCCGACGTCGATCAGATCGACGGGCTGTCGCCGGCGATCTCCATCGAGCAGAAAACGACTTCGAAGAATCCGCGCTCGACCGTGGGGACCGTGACCGAGATCTACGATTACATGCGGCTATTGTGGGCGCGCGTCGGCGTGCCCTATTCGCCCGCAACCGGCCTGCCGATCGAAAGCCAGACGGTGTCGCAGATGGTCGACCGGGTATTGGCGCTGCCCGATGGCACGCGGCTCTATCTGCTGGCGCCGGTCGTTCGCGGCCGAAAGGGCGAGTATCGAAAAGAACTGGCAGAGTATCTCAAAAAGGGTTTTCAGCGCGTCAAGATCGACGGAGCTTTTTACGAACTTGCCGATGCTCCCACTCTGGATAAAAAGTTTCCGCACGATATCGACGTGGTAGTCGACCGCATCGTTGTAAGGCCGGATCTGGGCCAGCGGCTGGCTGAGTCATTCGAGACTGCTTTGAAGCTCGCAGAGGGGCTGGCGGTGATCGAATATGCGGACGCGCCTCCTTCACCTCTCGCCGGAGAGGGCGAAAAGAAGAAAATCGCGAAGATCCACGACAAGAGCGGTCCTGAACGCATCCTGTTCTCGGAAAAGTTCGCGTGCCCCGTGTCCGGCTTCACACTTCCTGAGATCGAACCGCGGCTGTTCTCGTTCAATAATCCCTACGGCGCCTGCCCGAAATGCGGTGGTCTCGGTATCGAGCAGCACGTCGATGAAGATCTCGTCATCCCGAACAGGGAATTGACGCTGCGCAAAGGCGCGATCGCACCGTGGGCAAAATCGTCGTCACCATACTACTTGCAGACCCTCACCGCGCTTGGCAAATTTTACAAATTCGCTCTGGATACCAAATGGAAGGACTTGCCGAAGAAGACGCAGGCCGCGCTTTTGCATGGCTCGGGCGACAGTGAGATCAAGTTCTCCTATGAAGACGGCGTGCGCTCCTACGAAACCAGGAAGCCATTCGAAGGCATTATCCCCAACATCGATCGTCGTTATCGCGAAACCGAAAGCGAATGGGCGCGCGAGGAGCTTGGAAAATATTTCTCCGACGTGCCGTGCGATTCCTGCAAGGGCTATCGGCTCAAGCAGGAGGCACTGTGCGTCAAGATCGGGGGCAAGCACATCGGCGAGATCAGCGAACTGTCTGTTCGTCTTGCCGGCGAATGGTTCGAGACCGTTCCGACAGTGCTCTCGGTGCAGCAGAACGAAATTGCCGGCCGCGTACTCAAGGAGATCCGCGAGCGACTGTCGTTTCTGCTCGACGTTGGCCTTAATTATCTTACGCTGTCACGCGCTTCCGGCACGCTGTCAGGCGGCGAGAGCCAGCGCATTCGGCTTGCTTCGCAGATCGGTTCAGGCCTGACCGGCGTACTGTATGTGCTGGACGAGCCTTCCATCGGCTTGCACCAGCGCGACAACGCCCGCCTGCTTGAAACTCTGAAGCGGCTTCGCAATCTTGGCAACACGGTGATCGTCGTAGAGCACGATGAGGATGCCATCCGCCTCGCCGACCATGTGCTCGATATCGGACCCGGCGCCGGCGTTCATGGCGGCCATATCGTCGCGCAGGGCACGCCGGCCGATATCATGCGCAACCCGAAGTCGCTGACCGGCAAGTATCTCACCGGCGAACTGGCGGTCGAGGTGCCGGATCGGCGGCCGCCCAACCATCGCCGCACCATCAAGGTGGTCAATGCGCGCGGCAACAACCTCAAGAACGTCACCGCGGAAGTTCCGCTCGGTCTGTTCACCTGCATCACGGGTGTTTCCGGTGGCGGGAAGTCGACACTGCTGATCGACACGCTTTACAAGGCGATCGCGCGGAAGCTGAACAATGCGAGCGATCCCCCCGCGCCCCACGACCGCATCGAGGGTCTGGAGCACATCGACAAGATCATCGACATCGACCAGTCGCCAATCGGGCGTACACCGCGCTCGAATCCTGCGACCTACACCGGCGCCTTTACGCCGATCCGTGAGTGGTTCGCCGGCCTGCCGGAAGCCAAGGCTCGCGGTTATGCGCCAGGCCGCTTCTCCTTCAACGTCAAAGGTGGGCGCTGCGAGGCCTGCCAGGGCGATGGAGTCATCAAGATCGAGATGCACTTCCTCCCCGATGTTTACGTCACCTGCGACACCTGCAAGGGCAAGCGCTACAATCGCGAGACGCTCGAGGTGGTATTCAAAGGCAAGTCGATTTCCGACGTGCTCGACATGACGGTCGAGGAAGCGGCCGAATTTTTCAAGGCGGTACCGCGCGTTCGCGAAACCTTCAAGACGCTGCATCGCGTCGGCCTCGACTACATTCATGTGGGGCAACAGGCCACCACGTTGTCTGGCGGCGAGGCGCAGCGCGTCAAACTCGCGAAGGAACTGTCGAAACGCGCGACCGGCCGCACACTCTACATTCTGGACGAGCCGACAACTGGTCTGCACTTCCATGACGTAAAGAAGCTTCTTGAAGTGCTGCACGAGCTGGTCGCGCAGGGCAATACAGTTGTGGTGATCGAACACAATCTTGAAGTCATCAAGACCGCGGATTGGGTGATCGACCTTGGCCCCGATGGTGGGGACGGTGGCGGTGAGATCGTTGCCTGGGGACCACCGGAAGACATTGTGAAAGCGCCGCGCAGTCATACCGGAAATTTTTTGAAGCCGGTGCTGAAGAAGGCAGGAAAGCCGAAGCGACATAACGCGAGCGAAGCGGCTGAATGACGCACAAGATGCAAACTTGTGAACGATAAATTCATCTATAAGGATTTGTTCTTATGTATATGATACAAAACGATATTTTTCAGTCAGTTTTTGTTGTGATGGATGCCTGTTCCGGTGATGGAACATTTCCGAAAGCCCCGTTGCGGAACTCGCCACCTATCGCCACGTTTTGTTCGTGAGCGAAAGCCTAAATTCGAATCCGACATGGAGTTGTGAAGATGTTTAGTTTCAAACCAGTACTGGTGGCGGCCGTCCTGGCGGTTGCAGCACCGCTGGCCATTGCGTCGCCAAGCTATGCACAAGGATTGGGAACAAAGGCTCAAGGATTCGCCGGTGGCAGCGGACACATTGGTATGGGCGGAGGTGGCCGACACATGGGCGGTGGCGGCTGGCGTGGCGGGCATCACATGGGCATGGGTGGAGGCTGGCGCGGCGGCGGTATTGGCTGGGCCGGCCGCGGGTGGCGTGGAGGTTGGGGTGGCGGGTTTTATCCCGGCTTTATTGGTGGCGGCTTGCTGGGCGGCCCGTGGGGTTGGGGTGGAGGTTGGGGTTGGGGCGGTGGTTGGGGATCGCCTTATTACTCGTACTCTTCCCCCTACTACGGCTCCCCATATTACGGCGATGACGATTATTACGATGATGGTCCCACCGCGGTCCAAAGCAACGGCTCTGGCAGGGATGCCTCCTACTGCCAGCAACGGTTCAAATCATACGATGTGCGTTCCGGAACCTATTTGGGTCACGACGGCAAACGCCATCGCTGTCCGTAACTAGCTTGCCCCCTTCATGGGCCTCGTCAGGAGCGGTGCCAAAAGCACCGCTCCTTTTTCTTTTATCTTCTTCGCTTTGCCGTTCCCGGCACACCTTAGCTATTTATCCGCTGAACGGTTGGTCGCGCGTAGCGAGTCGCGTCTCTGAAGCAACCCCTCGCGTGCAATAAATAGCTGTCTTGTGAACAGCGGGCGAAATTCGTCGGTGGGACGACATCAGAGACTTTTTCCGTTTCGGAATCCGTGAACACTCACCGATACTTGAAGTCATCCAAGGCGCGATTCGACCCTTGGTTTTCCCTTCTTTCCACCATATTTAGTATTTGATTCAAGAATCTGCACTAGTCCTTGACGTGCGCAAGGGAGTCGTCCTAGCTTAGATTTCGGTTGGCGCGAGTATGTTTCGGGTTCCGCCGGTCGCTCCTGAAAGGTTCCAGAATGGGCACTTCGTCCGCCGGTTTGGGCAGCGGAGCGCGGACGTGTCTGCTCTGAGCCGAGGTGTCAGGAACACCAAAAACCAGATCGAAACTGGCGCAAATGGGGATGTGAGGCGTTGAGTCCGAGATAGCCACGGGCCGCAGGTCCTCTGGTTGGAATCGGACTTCCAAACAGGGCCGGAACCACTGGCCGAACTGCGGGCGCAAGAGTCCGCGAATGGAAACCGCCAACGCCGCCGAAGCGGTGACGGACAGTTACGGGGCACGAAACAATGCGATTCGAACGGCGCTATACCAGGGACGGTCAATCACCCTATGCCGGGATCGATTTCCGGCTGACCACGAGCGAGATCCGTAATCCGGATGGCTCCGTGGTGTTTCGCCTCGAGAATGTGGAGGTGCCGGAACCGTGGTCGCAGGTCGCTTCCGATGTGCTGGCGCAGAAATATTTCAGGAAAGCCGGCGTCGCGGCGCGCCTCAAGAAGGTCGAGGAGGAAACGGTCCCTTCATGGCTGTGGCGTTCGGTCCCTGATACCGACGCGCTCGCCGCCCTCCCCGAGAATGAACGCATCGTCGGTGAAACCTCGGCCAAGCAGGTGTTCGATCGGCTCAGTGGATGTTGGACCTATTGGGGCTGGAAGGGCGGTTACTTCACCTCTGAAGAAGATGCGCGTGCCTTCAACGACGAACTGCGCTACATGCTGGCGCGCCAGATGGTGGCGCCGAACTCGCCGCAGTGGTTCAACACCGGCCTGCACTGGGCGTATGGCATCGACGGCCCCGGCCAGGGCCACTACTATGTCGACTTCAAGACCGGCAAGCTGACCAAGTCGAAGTCGTCATACGAGCACCCGCAGCCGCATGCCTGCTTCATCCAGGGCATCGAGGATGACCTCGTCAACGAAGGCGGCATTATGGACCTGTGGGTGCGCGAGGCGCGCCTGTTCAAATACGGCTCCGGCACCGGCTCCAACTTCTCGCGCCTGCGCGGCGAAGGCGAACGTCTCTCGGGCGGCGGCCGTTCCAGCGGCCTGATGAGTTTCCTCAAGATCGGCGACCGCGCCGCGGGCGCCATCAAGAGCGGCGGCACCACGCGCCGCGCCGCCAAGATGGTGGTGGTCGACGCCGATCATCCGGACATCGAGCAGTATATCGATTGGAAGGTGAAAGAGGAGCAGAAGGTCGCCGCTCTCGTCACCGGCTCCAGGATCAACCAGAAGCACCTCAAGGCGGTGATGCGCGCCTGCGTCAACTGCGAGGGCTCGGGTGACGATTGCTTCGTGCCGGAGAAGAACCCGGCGCTGCGCCGTGAGATCAAGCTCGCCCGCCGCGCGTTGGTCCCTGACAATTACATCAAGCGCGTCATTCAGTTCGCGCGACAAGGCTACAAGGAGATCGACTTCCCGGTCTTTGACACCGACTGGGATTCGGAGGCTTATCTCACCGTCTCCGGCCAGAATTCCAACAACTCGGTGTCGCTGAAGGACAACTTCCTGCGCGCGGTCGAGACCGACGGCGACTGGAATCTGATCGGCCGCACCACCGGAAAAGTGACGAAGACGCTGAAGGCGCGCGACCTCTGGGAGAAGATCGGCTTCGCCGCATGGGCCTCGGCCGATCCCGGCCTGCACTTCAACACCACGATGAACGACTGGCACACCTGCAAGGCATCCGGCGATATCCGTGCATCGAATCCGTGCTCGGAATACATGTTTCTCGACGATACCGCCTGCAACCTCGCCTCCGCCAACCTGATGACGTTCCACGACACCGCCTCGAAGCAGTTCGACGTCGATGCCTATGAGCACACCGTTCGTCTCTGGACTGTCGTGCTGGAAATCTCGGTGCTGATGGCGCAGTTCCCGTCCAAGGCGATCGCGGAGCTGTCTTACGAATTCCGCACGCTGGGTCTCGGCTTCGCCAACATCGGCGGCCTCCTGATGACCATGGGCCTGTCCTATGACTCGAAGGAAGGCCGCGCGCTGTGCGGCGCGCTGACCGCGATCATGACCGGCATCGCCTACAAGACCTCCGCCGAGATGGCCGGCGAGCTCGGCGTCTTTCCCGGCCACAAGAAGAACGCCGGCCACATGCTGCGCGTCATCCGTAATCACCGCCGCGCCGCGCACGGTCAATCCAACGGCTATGAAGCGCTCGCGGTGAATCCGGTGCCGCTCGACCATGCCTCCTGCCCGCAAGCGAACCTGATCGCCCACGCGACCAGGGCGTGGGACGATGCGCTCGCGCTCGGCGAGCAGCACGGTTACCGCAACGCGCAAGTCACCGTGGTGGCGCCGACCGGCACGATCGGTCTGGTCATGGACTGCGATACCACCGGTATCGAGCCCGACTTCGCGCTGGTGAAATTCAAGAAGCTTGCCGGCGGCGGCTACTGGAAGATCATCAACCGCGCTGTGCCGGAGGCGCTGCGCGCGCTCGGCTATCGCGAGAGCGAGATCGCCGAGATCGAGGCCTATGCGGTTGGTCACGGCTCGCTGTCCAACGCGCCGGGCATCAACGTTTCCACCCTGAAGGCCAAGGGTTTCACCGACGAGGCCATTGCGAAAGTGGAGAAGGCGCTGCCGACCGCGTTCGACATCAAATTCGCCTTTAATAAATGGACGTTTGGCGAAGACTTCATCCGTGACACGCTCGGCGTTGATACCGACGCCCTCGCCTCGCCGACCTACGACCTGCTCACGGCGATCGGTTTCAGCAGGCGCGAAATTGAAGCCGCCAACGTGCACATCTGCGGCGCGATGACGGTGGAAGGCGCGCCGCACCTCAGGGCCGAACACTATCCGGTGTTCGACTGCGCCAACCCCTGCGGCAAGATCGGCAAGCGCTATCTCTCGGTCGAAAGCCACATCCGCATGATGGCGGCCTCGCAACCGTTCATCTCGGGCGCGATCTCGAAAACCATCAACATGCCGAACGACGCCACGGTAGAGGACTGCAAATCGGCCTACCTGCTCTCGTGGAAGCTCGCGCTGAAGGCCAATGCGCTCTATCGCGACGGATCGAAACTGTCCCAGCCGCTCAACTCGCAGCTCATCGCCGATGACGACGGTGACGACGACGCGATCGAGGCGCTGATGGACAAGCCGATGGCCGCGCGCGCCACGCAGGTGGCGGAGAAGGTCGTCGAGAAATTGGTGGAGCGCATCGTCGTACTGCGCGAGCGCGAGAAGATGCCGGACCGCCGCAAGGGCTACACCCAGAAGGCTGTCGTCGGCGGGCATAAGGTCTATTTGCGCACCGGCGAATATGACGACGGCCGCCTGGGCGAAATCTTCATCGACATGCACAAGGAAGGTGCGGCCCTACGCTCCTTCATCAATAACTTCGCCATCGCGGTTTCGCTCGGCCTGCAATACGGCGTTCCGCTGGAGGAATATGTCGACGCCTTCACTTTCACTCGCTTCGAGCCGGCGGGACCAGTGCAGGGCAACGACTCGATCAAGTACGCGACCTCGATCCTCGACTACGTGTTCCGCGAACTCGCGGTCAGCTACATGAGCCGCTACGACCTCGCCCACGTCGATCCGTCGGAGACCGGCTTTGACGCACTCGGCAAGGGTGTGGCCGAAGGCAAGACGCCGGAAGGCCAGCATGCCACCCGCTACGTGTCGAAGGGCCTGACGCGCTCGCGCACCGACAATCTTGTCGTCATGCGCGGGGGTTCACCCTCTTCCCTTGCGGGAGAGAGTCGGAGCGGAGGGGCCAACGTCACCGCCCTCTCCTCCTCGCGCGTGGGCGACACGCTCGAAGGCGCAACCGCGCTGAAGCAGGAGACTGAGCACGACCTCTCGCCGACCGAGCGGCTGGAACAGCAGCAAAGAAGCAAGGCCGCTGCCGCGCATGCAACCGCACCGACCAAGGCCGAACGCCGCGCCGAAGCGAAAGCAAGAGGTTATGAGGGCGAGATGTGCTCCGAGTGCGGCAACTTCACCTTGGTGCGCAACGGCACCTGCATGAAGTGCGATACGTGTGGCTCAACGACGGGGTGTTCGTAAATTTCAGAATTTAATATCTGGGTGAGCAACAGAAAAAGAGGCAGCTAGAATCTGCCTCTTTTTTTCTAGTCTAAATAATCATGTTATGACAACCTAAGCGTGTAGCAGCGGGGGCGGGACTACATGGCTGAAAATAAAAGCCTATCACTCTACTACACAGGCATGCACATCCTGGAACGATGGAGGCGAAAGAGCTTATTCAAGTTCTAAGCGCCTTCACACGAATAACAACCAAAGCGAATCGCGCTTACCACGGTTCAATCAAAAAAGCCTCTGTTCGTATTGAACGAGTTCAACCCGGCTCCATTGATCTTCAGTGGATATGCGAGGTCGCCGCAACTGCTCAAACGGCCTTCGCAGCTCTGCCCGCCCTATCCTTTGGGATCAAGGATGTTACGGGCCTTATCAAAGCGTGGCTCGATCTTCTGAAGTTCCTCAAGGGGCAGCCGCCGCAAAAAGTCCAAAATGTCACGAATGGAAACGCTCTTCAAATTGAAAACGTGACTGGGCAAAGCACCATAATAAACGGGAATGTCTACAACACATTTATTCTGAACGGGATTGGCGGCGATGCTGAAAAGCTCGAACTACCGATTCGACATGGCGCAAAAAAACTCGAATTGAAACAGGGTAGGCGAAAAATCGGCTCTTATGACGCGGCCGACTTATCAAACTTCCGAGCAATCAAACCCAAAGACAAACCGCTTGAGAGCGAAATCGAGGTAATACTTGAAGTTGTTGCTCCTGTCTTGGAAGGACAGGGCATGTGGCGGTTCAAATATGGTCGCATGTCTATAACGGCCAAATTGGTCGACGAGGACTACAAGCAACGTGTCTTAGTTGGCACGGAGAGCTTTAGTCATGGCGACCGATTACAGGCCAAGCTCAAAACTGTTCAAGAAAACCTTGGAGATAAAATTACAACAAAGCACTTCATCACTAAAGTTATCGAGCGCGTATAGTTAACCCCTATGCATTCAACCGGCGACGTTCGTAACTTCTTTGCTTGGAGCGGTTGGCTTGATCATATGGTGCTTCGGCCATTAAGTCATATCGCTGGAAATTGGGAAGTGCGTTGGAACCACGATGAAAAGCGATATCAACCCGAGCCGGATAGTTTTGCCGAAGACCTCAATGAAGTAATCGATCTTATTGCGATCTGTCCTAGACCCCTGAAATATCATGAACATGAAGATGTGCTCGCCGAACGTGTCGTGCGGGAACTGAAATGGCCTATTCAAAAAAGAGGAGGACGTTGGATCGGAGGAGACTATCCCACAATCCTTGAGCAAGGATCATTTGACGATTTAGATCAGAGAAACCTGATAGCTGCCGCAGCTGGTCGTGTACATGCTGCATTGGACCGCGAGCAAAGACATTTTGATGAGATGGAGGAAGGCCATCTCTATATTTTGGCAGCCCTAATTTCCATTATAATCTATCACCGCGATTGTAATGGAGCATCAAAGCTATTTGCAGAGAACGATGAGAACGACATGGCTTGATGTCCATTACAAGCTTTTGGCTTTTCTACTCTGCCCTTCCACCGACCGTATGCGTCGGATCAGCAAGACTGCTCCATGATCGTTTAGCCCGTAGGGCGGATTAGCGCAGGGTAATCCGTCGCGCTTCCTCCCTCGACGAGCAGAATACCCAGCAGCCTCATCAAATGCCGAGCTGTTTGATAACCACCAGTCCGGCGAAAAAAGCAATCAACAGTACTGCGCCGCCTATCACGTAGATGTTCTTGCGGCGGTTGCTCATATTCGGCGCCCCGTTGTATTCTCGCGTCGAGCTGCGCCATTCCCGAAAATCATTCATTGTTCGTACCTTTGTTGTCTCGGCCCGTAAGCCCCATGCATCGTCAGCGCCTAGAGTCTGTTTCAACTGCGTTGAATCAGACTCTTCGCTTATCTTTTTGTTTGAGCATGATCTTTTCCGAAAACCGGTTTCCACTTTTCGGGATCATGCTCTAGCGCACACTCACCCGCAGGTCCACACCGGTCCGATCGGCGTCTGCGTCCAGCACGGGCCGATGCTGCCGCCGTTGTAGCGGCCGCGATAGAATCCGGGCCGGCCGAAATAATACGGTGTGCCATACCAGTAATAGTGTGGCGTTGGCCCGATATACCAATGACGCTGCTCACGGCGCGCATTGCGTAGCACCGATGCCTCCTGCTTGAACAGCGGAGCCGCGTTGTTCAGCGGCTGATGATACCCCGGCAGAAAGCCGTAGGTGTGCGGGGGATGCGGGTGTTTTCCCTGTCGGTGCGCCGCCTCCGCGGAAACCCACGGCAGCGGCAGAAGGAGGATGACAATCGATAAACACAGGAGGCGCGACATGAGCCGATCATAAGCATTCGGCGGCGGCGTAACCATTCAAATCCTCGAACGCCGCGCCGCTGCACCCCCTCACCTGCCCGCGTGCTCAAGCGCGCTGCCCTTGCGGGCTGCGATGCGACCGGTCTTGTTGCTTTTGATTTTATATTGCGATCGTCTTCGGATGCGCGGCGGGTGTGGCCCTTGTCATTCTCTCCCCACAGCCTGAACCCGCCCTCGAACGCATCGGCATTGTCGCCACGGCGCGATTTCGGCGGCAGCTTGTCGAGATGCGCGACATTGCCGCCGCCGATCAGCACCTCGTCTGGTTCGAGCGCGGCCGTGAGTTGCATCACGATATCGGTGACGTGCTTGCGCCATTTCTTGTTGCCGCGGCGTTGCCGTCCGGCCTCGCCCGCGTAGTCCTCGTAGGTCTTTCCTTTGCGATATGGCAGGTGGCCCAATTCCATCGGCTCCAGTTCGCCATCTACAATCATCGCCGAGCCAAGCCCGGTGCCGAGCCCCAGAAACAGCATCCGCCCGCCGCGATATCCGCCGAGCGCCTGCATCAGCGCGTCGTTGACGACCTTGGCCGGTTTGCCGAACGCCTTTTGAAAGTCGAAGCCCTTCCACCCCTCGCCGAGATTGAAGGGCTCGCGCAGCGGGCGATTGCCGCAGATCGGGCCGGGATAGCCGATCGAAATGACGTTGTAGGACCAATCCTTCGTCAGCGCCTTGATCTTGCGCACCATCTGCTTTGCCGTGAGATCGGGGCCAGATTCGAATTCGCGTTTGATGCGGTCCTTGCTGGTCATCATTTTGACGTGGGACCCCCCGATGTCGATCGCGAGAATGGCTCGGTTCATCTGGCTGGAGCGTGCTGATTTCATTGTTCGTCCTCAAAACACCTGATGCACGCCAGCGTTCCTTCCAGGATGCCGATCAAATGCGACAGAGCTTTCCGGTTGCGTCCACCGCTTGCGGCCGTTCGCATTCGGGCCTAACTAGCTGCGGTATCCTGCCTTTTTCCTTAGCATACTCGCTCTTCCGGAGTGCCTCTTGATGACCGACGCCCCCTACACGCCGCCCAAAGTCTGGACCTTTGACAAGGAGAATGGCGGCAGATTCGCGTCCGTCAACCGTCCGACCGCAGGCGCGACTCACGAAAAGGTGCTGCCCGTCGGCAAACACCCCTTTCAACTTTATTCGCGGGGAACGCCGAATGGCCAGAAGGTCACGATCATGTTCGAGGAGCTGCTCGCGCGCGGCCATCCCGGCGCGGAATATGACGCGTGGCTGATCCAGATCGACGGTGAGCAGTTCGGCTCGGGCTTTGTCGAGGTCAATCCGAATTCGAAGATACCGGCCCTGATTGACCGCTCGAGACCCGAGCCGCTCCGCGTGTTCGAGTCCGGCGCGATCCTCCTACATCTTGCGGAAAAGTTCCGCGATTTCATTCCGAGGGCAACGGCGGCGCGCGCGGAATGCCTGTCCTGGCTATTCTGGCAGATGGGCAGCGCGCCCTATCTCGGCGGCGGCTTCGGGCATTTCTACAACTATGCGCCGGAGAAAATCGAATACGCCATCAATCGCTTCGCGATGGAAACGAAGCGGCAAATGGACGTGCTGGACCGGCGGCTCAAGGACAATGAATATCTTGCCGGTACTGAATATACGATCGCCGACATCGCGGTGTGGCCATGGTATGGCGGCTTGGCCGAGGGCAGGCTCTACGGCGACAGCGCCACCTTCCTCGACGTCCAAAGCTACAAGAACGTGCAACGCTGGACCGCGCAGATCGCCGCTCGGCCTGCAGTGAAGCGCGGCCGCATCGTCAACCGCACATCCGGTGATCCCGCAAGCCAGCTTCACGAGCGTCACGACGCCTCCGACTTCGCCACCCGGACGCAAGACAAGCTCGTGAAGCAGGGTTGACGCCCTGCCCTCCTCATTTACAGCCAATCCGAGCTGGAGGCTCCTTCAATGCATGGAAAGGTCATCGTCATCACTGGATGCTCCGGCGCACTTGGCAAGGTCGTCGCGGACGCCGCCATCGCGCGCGGCGCCAAGGTGGCCGGCATCGACCGCGCTGCTGTAAACGGCGGTGCTACCGCTGACCGGATCGAATTCGACGGCGTCGATTTGACCGACTCAGAACAAGCCTTGCGGGCCGTGGATGCGGCGGCTGCGCATTTCGGCCGGCTCGATGCCCTCGTCAATATCGCCGGTGCATTCGCGTTCGAAACTATCGCGGACGGCGACTCCAAAACATGGCAGCACCTCTATGCGATCAACGTGACGACCGCGCTAAACACCTCGCGGGCCGCGATCCCGCATCTGGTTGCATCCGGCGCCGGACGTATCGTCAACATCGGCGCGACCGGAGCATTACAGGCCGGCGCTGGCATGGGCGCCTATGCTGCGTCGAAAGCGGCCGTGCATCGGCTGACCGAAGCGCTTGCCTCCGAGTTGAAAGGCAAGGTGACCGTCAATGCCGTCCTGCCCTCGACGATCGACACGCCAGCCAACCGCAGGGACATGCCCAAAGCGGATTTCGCGACGTGGGTGACGGCGCAGGAACTAGCGAATGTCATTCTGTTTCTGGCAAGCGATGCGGCAACCGGAGTTACCGGCGCGCTAATACCGGTGCGTGGACGCGTCTGAAACGCGACCTTCTCCTCTTGCAAACGGTCTAACCGGGTTTTTAGTAACCTACGGTTCTTCGACTCTTGCATTTCTCTTGTAGCGTGTAATTATGGTATTTATGCTATCTATGGTAGCGACGATAAGAAGTTCCCAGCCTTAGGGTTTTCTACAGGGATCAGCAGATGCCTGGCCGCAGCAGCTATTCCTACGAGGATTTGCTGGCTTGCGGCCGTGGCGAGATGTTCGGTCCTGACGAACCCAAACTGCCATTACCGCCGATGCTGATGTTCGATCGCATCACGGAAATCACGGAAGGCGGCGGAAAATACGGGCGCGGACTGGTGCGCGCTGAGCTCGACATCAAACCGGACCTCTGGTTCTTCCAATGCCACTTTCAGAACGATCCGGTGATGCCCGGCTGTCTTGGTCTCGATGGGCTTTGGCAGATGGTGGGATTTTATCTGGTCTGGCTTGGCCGCGACCGGAATGTGAAAGCTCGTGCCCTCGGTCTCGGCGATTTGAAATTTGCAGGTCAGATTCTGCCGCATGCGCGCAGGCTTTCCTACACGGTGGACATCAAACGGGTGAGGCGTTCGAGGCTGGTGATGGCAATTGCCGACGGCACGGTAAGCGTTGACGGCGATATGATCTATTGTGCCAAAGATCTTCGGCTCGGCCTGTTCAAGAGCCTTCCAGGGTCGCCGACTTAGCCGACCGACTGATAAGATCCGGGCCGTTGAGTCGGCCTGAGCGTGCAACGTGGAAACCTCGCTTTATCTTCCGGTCAAACGTCATCTTGAAAGCCTTGGCTTCACTGTTAAGGGCGAAGTCGGTGGCTGCGATCTTGTTGCGCTCAGCGGCGATGATCCGCCGATCGTCGTGATCGGCGAGCTGAAGCTGAGTTTCAATCTGGAACTCATCCTTCAAGGCGTCGAGCGCGCGGGCGCATGCGATGAGGTCTGGCTTGCCGCCAGGCTGTCGATGAACGGCAAGGGACGCGAGAGCGACGCGCGCTATCGGAACCTGTGCCGGCGGCTAGGGTTCGGAATGCTCGGGGTGACACACCAAGGGAGCGTTGAAGTGCTGGTGGCGCCCTCCGCTGTCAGTCCGCGCCGCAATCCCAAGAAGCGCTCTCGGCTGGTCATAGAGCACCAACGCCGCAAGGGCGATCCAGTTGCCGGCGGCAGCACGCGGACGCCGATCATGACAGCGTATCGCCAGCAGGCACTGGTTTGCGCAGCCGCAATGGCTACCGGTCCATGCCGCGTGCGGGATCTCAGAGTGGAAGCTCCGGATGCCGGAAAAATCCTCCTTCACAATGTCTATGGATGGTTCGACCGCATTGAGCGTGGAATTTATGCCTTGACCGACGCCGGCAGAACCGCGCTGAAGCGATGGCCTCAGGGGCCATCCGAAGTAGTACCGATCGCCGAATAACCCCCGGACAAGTCTGACCCCCATGCAGGGTCTTTAAGGCAAAGCGCGGCTGCATGTCGCATGTTGCTTTATGCGCGACTTGGCAATGTGCAAAGCGCGTCAAAATGCATAGCTGTTTTGCCACTTTGGATCCCGTATGAGGTGCATACCGAGTCTCCTGACCTAAAGCAGGATGAGGTTTGATTGTACTTTCCGCTTCTTTTTGAATCGAAAAGTGCGGATGCCGGAGACAATGGTTCGAAGAACCGTCGTTCTTTGAACGACCACGGTCATGTCGCGTTGAGGCGTTTCACGTCAATTTTCATGGGCTGAGTTTGCCCAACCATTGAGGCGAACGATGAGCGAAGGCTGGCACACAAAATTTGGCATCCGGCGGGTTCGCCACGATCCTCCCACGTTGGAGGAAGCCATCTTCGCGGCCATGGGGATCACCGACGATCTCGACTCGCAGGCGGAGATTGCGGCATCGCTGATTGGAATGCCGTTCGATGTCGTTCACGCAGAGGTCAAGAAGACCGCTCGTGCTGTTACGCGGTCGCCTACGACGCGCGTGATTGCGGGTGAGCAGGGCGCGTTGCGCTCGGTCGTGGTCGAGCGCCGCGTAGTTCGCAGATTTGCCAACGACAGGCGATTATGACGCGAGTCGAGTCGAGATTAGCTTAGCTGCAAACCGCACTATTCTTCCGACTGCCTGCTGACGTTCTTCGCAGCGCTGAAAATCGTGCTACGAGAATGCGAATTGTCGCTGCTACGAAGGATACCAGATGCCGAAAAGTTGCGACCTGCTTTTTTTGATAGTTGTCACACTGAGCATTGCGGCGCCCGCCGCACACGCTTCGCAAGTTGCGCGAGAGACCGACGTCGTCAATCTGCGGCTGGGCGAACGCATTCTTGTCGATGATGGATCTTGTCCGGCGGGGCAGATTAAGGAAATCTCCGGTACGAAACTGACCCCGGCCGGCGTTGTTCCGGCACGCAAGTGCATATCGCGGGTCGGCTCAAAGCGGTGAATGCGTACCTCCGTCGCATTAACATCGCCTTCGAACGTGACTCTAATCGGAAATGAAATCCCCGCATTTCTGGATGGTGGTGTCCGAAGCGCCCCAGGGCATGATCGGTACTGAGGACGTCGAATTCTGTGGCGAGCCCTCGATCACTCGGTCGGAATAAACCATATAGACCAGCACGTTTCGTTTTGCGTCACAGCCCCGCACGATCTGCATCTTCTTGAACAGCAGCGAGCGCCGCTGCCGGAACATGTCTTCGCCCTGCTTCATCTTTTCCTTGAAGCGAATCGGCCCCATCTGGCGACACGACAGCGAAATATCCGAGACTTCCTCCGCCACTCCAAGCCACCCCTTGATGCCGCCCTTCTCGGGTAACGTGAAATGGCAAGCAACGCCTTCGATCTCAGGATCATCGACGCCATACGTCGCAAGCTTGTCATTCGGTGTCAGCAGCTTGAAAACCGTCGAGCGACGAAAGATCAGGTCGGGCTCGTCTGCTGCATGGGCGTATGTTCCGGCGAACACCGCCACCGTAAGGACGATGAAGGCCAAAAAGGTCCGAGCCGTTCGGCGCTTCTCATCATGAATCTGAGCTCGAAATGTCATCAGGTAGCTCCGTTTGCTGAGTCCGACCTATGTAAGTTCTTCAAGTTCCCGAGAAAAGATCTCGACCGCCGAGCGAGCCGAGAATTAGATTCGTGTGAAGGATTTTGCATTATTTAAAGGAAGCCAGCCGGAAAACCGACACAGACCGGTAGGAAGTGAAGTCGGAAGCGCTAAATCTGAACCATGATTCGAGGACAAAGGCGTGAGTGAATATCTGTCCTTCCTGCGCACGATGCGGTGGACCGCCAATGTTCCCTCGGTTTGCGTGGGTACATATCCTTGGTCGGTACGCCTCGGGATTGGACTGCTGATCGCCGTCCTGACCGGACTTGGATCACCCGCGCGCAGCCAGATCTTCTGGCAGGACGATTATCCGGACTTTTTTAACGAAGGATCTCCCCCGCCGCCCGTCACGAGGCCGCAGGCGCATGGAGCTAAACATCGCCGGCTCCCAAAGCCAGAATCGGCGGCTAAAGTCACGCGGAAGCCAAATGGCCCCATCATCATTGCCATTTCAATCCGGCGGCAAATGCTCAAGGTCTATGACGCCAACGGCTTTTTCGCCGAAACCCCGGTGTCGACTGGAATGAGCGGCCACGGAACTCCAATGGGTGTTTTCAGCGTCATTCAAAAGCAAAAATGGCATCGCTCGAATATCTACAGCGGCGCGCCAATGCCCTACATGCAACGCATCACCTGGTCTGGCATCGCGATGCACGCGGGCGCGCTTCCAGGTTATCCTGCGTCGCACGGATGCATCCGAATGCCCTTGGACTTCGCGGTGAAGATGTGGAATTGGACCAGGATCGGCGCTCGAGTCATCATTACTCCTGGCGAGGTGACACCCGCTGATTTTTCGCACCCTGTGCTGATAAGCCGTCGGCCAGAGCCCGTGCCGGCCGAGGTGAAAGCCGACGCCAGCGCCGCGATGTCGCAAGTCAAAGTTTCATCGCTTACATCCGGTTTGCCTGCGACCGGCGGATCCATCACTGCGACGCCTGAGGTGGCGGCCGCCGAGCCAATCAAGGCAGATTCAGGCAACACGGGGGACGCCGACGTCACGGTAACGGCGGCGGCCAACCCTGTCAGCGATACGGTGGTTTCCCCCGCCGAAATCCCCGCAGGGTCGGAGGATCAACCGCAAACCCCTCCTGCGAGCGCGGAGAAGGCTGAGCTCGCGGCGATCTCCGCACTGAAGCGGAGCGGACGGATCGCGGTCTTTGTCAGCGGCAAGGACAGCAAGATCTATGTGCGGCAGAACTTTACGCCGATATTCGATGCTCCCATCACGATCGCCGCGAGCGATCGGCCTTTGGGAACACACGTGTTCACCGCGGAAGTCGCCAAGGACAGCAAGGCTGACTTCCGCTGGTCGGTCGTGTCGCTCCCGGCGCTGGAGCGTCGCGCCGACCGAGTTCACGTTCTCAAAGGTCGGTCCGGCCAGAAAACGACCGTGGTCAACGCAACGGTCAGGCCGACCCCTGTTCCGGATAGCGCCACCGACGCGTTGAACCGCATCTCCATCCCGGAGAACGTCATGGCGCAAATCGCTATTGCCTTTTCAACGGGAGACTCCATCATTGTCTCCGATCAGAGTATTGCAGGCAGCGAAACCGGTGAAGGCACCGACTTCATCGTCGGGCTGCGATAAAGTGGCGGTTCAATTGCTCGGGCTTTCGCTCGGCGCTATTGCCATGGTCGCGCACACGGCGGTATCAGAGGAAGCAGCCCAACTGGGGATAAATGCCGTTTCCGTGGAAGGGGTCGTCTGTAGCTGCGCTAGAATGAGAAAGCGGGCGATTCAACCGCGATAACCTTTGAGGTGATCGAGATGCGCATGACGACAGGGCTGATCTTTGCAGGCGCGGTTTCGTTGTGTGCGACCACGGTCGCCTGGTCGCAGACGCCCGCACCCAAGGGAGTCCAGAATGCGGCCGCGCCGGTTCCCGCGCGGGCAAGCGGAGCGCAGGTCGCCTGTAACGGAAGCCCCGACGCACTCGGTGTTGCCCGCGTGGTCCAAATTGATACGACCGGTGGTCCTGGCTTCGGATTCGAGCATTTCAAGCAACTCGATTTCCTGCGCGACAAGGAAGTGGTGCTGACGTTTGATGATGGTCCGTGGCCCGGAAATACGCCTGCCGTGCTGAAGGCGCTTGCCGATCAGTGCACCACCGGAATCTTCTTCTCGATCGGCAAGCACGCGACCTACCATCCCGAGATCCTGCGGAATGTCGCCGCCGCCGGACACACGGTCGGCTCGCACACATGGTCGCACGCTAATCTCAACAACAAGAAGCTGTCCGAGGCGCAGCGCAAGGACGAGATCGAGAAGGGATTCAGCGCCGTCAAATGGGCGCTTGAGGCTGCTCCTGCCCCGTTTTTCCGTTTCCCTGCGCTACAGCATCCGCCGGAGATGGTGACCTACCTTGGCGAGCGCAATATCGCGATCTTTTCCTGCGACGTCGACTCATTCGACTTCAAGTCGCACAAGGCTCAACAGGTGGTCGACAACATCTTCAAGAAGCTCGACAAGGTCGGCAAGGGTATCATTTTGATGCACGACTTCCAGAAGCATACCGCCGAGGCGCTGCCCGAGGTTTTGCGCAGGCTGAAGGCCGGTGGATACAAAGTCGTGCAGATGAAGGCAAAGGCGCCGATCGAGACGCTCGCGCAATACGACGAGGAATTGAAGAAGGATACCAAGCTGCCGACCGTGAGTTCCCGGCCGGTCAACAGCGTCGTCCAGACGATCTCCGAATAACGCGCGACGATCCGGAAAGGCTTATGCTTCGCATCGAGGGCTATGTCATCGTGTCGGCGGACGGAATGCTCGCCGATGCGAGCCATGTGATGCCGCAAGCGCTGAAATTCAGAGGCGATCTTGAGTTTTTCACCGCAGGACTGGATCATGCGGACGTCGTCGTTCATGGACGCAATTCGTTCGAGGATCAGCCCAACTCGCCGCTGCGCAAAAGGGTTAGACTAACCCGCCGTGTAGCCGCTCTTGAACGTGATCCCGAAAACGAAAAGGCTACCTTATGGAATCCCGCTGGCGCGTCGTTCGAGGACGCCTGCGCTCATGCCGGAGTGCGCGATGGAGTGGCCGCGATCATCGGTGGACCTTCAGTATTCGAAATGTTTCTCGATCGTTATGATACGTTCTGGCTGTCGGAAGCTCCGCATGTGAGGTTACCCGGAGGCGAAGGCTGCTTTCCTGGCGTCCCCGATAGTTCTCCGCAAGCTGTGTTGGCGGCACATGGACTTCAGCCTAGCGAGGTCCGGATTCTCGATGCGGAGAACGACGTTCGCGTTACAGCATGGCGCCGCGTTTGACAGATTAGATTTCCCGCAAGACGCTTCATCCTCTCAGTGGCCGGGCTTGTCTAACATTACGGAGGAACTGCCGTTATCACAGCGGACCCGGCTACTGTATTGGAGAGTCCGGCACCTTATTGGAGGAAAGCGAACAGCGCGAACAATCTCTAATTGAGGCTCAAGTTAGGATTATCTACCATCTGGCTCGATAGTTAGAGATCATTCGCCTCTTGAAGGGATAGAAAATGAATCCAGCCATGCAGATGATGATGCCCATGATGGGCGGCGCGGCGCCCATGATGATGAATGGCATGACGCCGATGGGCGGCATGATGCCAATGAACGGTATGATGGCGATGCCGACCATGATGTGCCAGATGACTTGCACAATGACGGCCAATGGCATGACTTGCGAGATGACGCCCATGGACGCGTCGATGAAGAACATGTTCATGCAGTGCTGCCAAAACATGATGAACATGGCGAACAACGGCATGCCCATGATGATGTGTTGCGGCGGGATGGCGATGATGTGCGTCATGCCGGCCAAGGCAGCCTGACGATATCGAACGATCCGGTTGAGTTCGAACAAGGGCTGGCTGATCCTGCCCTTGTTTTTGTTTCAGACTGGGCGAGTGGTGGCCGTAAATATCGCGGGGTTGTGCCAGCGTCAGCCGATCATCTGCGCATAGGTCATCACGAGATACAGAACTGCCTCGTCTGTGCCGAGATTGCGGTATGCGTGCGGAACGTCCGCCTCGAACAGCATGGCGTCTCCCTCTCTCAGAGTCGTTGGCCGCGCCGATCCGACGGCGATTTCGACAGACCCTTTGGCAACGACCAGATTCTCGCGTGTCCCTGCCGCATGAGCTTCGGCGTTTTCGCAATAGAGTGGAGCGAGCCGGAGTTCATAGAACTCAGTTCGTCGTTCGCTATCGAACGGAAACAGAGCCCGGGAGGTGAACTGTCCCTGATTGGATGACAACAGTTTCGATCCATCGCGCCGCAGAACGATGATTCCTTCGGGATTGCCAATGGCGATCAGGCTAGCGAACGGAACGGTGAGCGAGGTGCATATTTTCCAAAGCAGACCGATGGTCGGCGTGCTCTTGCCCGTTTCGATCTGGCCAAGCATAGCGCGGCTCACGCCCGATTGCTTGGCCAACCGCTCAAGCGACAAGCCTTGCCGTAACCGGATGCGGCGCAGATTCTTTCCGACAATCACCGGCAGTTCAATGCAATCCAGACCGCCTCCATCGCCTTGATGGTAAATCTGGCTCGTGTCTAGTTTGCTCATGCGATGATCGGGCTGGACTCCGTAGATCTGGGCCTTGATATCCATGTTTGGAACCCAACGAAGACGACAGGCACCGTCAGCCACATAAACGGAAGAACGAACGGGATGTTGAATTGGCTGGCCGATGACAGACCACAAGCCTCTCCGGATTTCGCTGCGCGCCTGCGCCGCTCCAGATAAGGTTGAAAATCAATGATAGCGGCACTGCTTTTTCCCACGGCTTCACCATTTCAAATGCATTGATCGAGAGTCGTTTCACCATATGTTGGCGAAGCGGAGTGATCCTCACAATCGGCAGCAAAAGAAAACGATAAACTTCGCAGAATGCACCGTCTTGCGACAGAGTCATTCTGAGCAATGCAACCGTAGAAGTTAATATCACCCACGTCAGCACACACGAACGGGCGGCACAAATGAGCATTCCGCTCGCATTCGTGTGGCGGTCATCTGGCCTCTCCGGGAATACTGAAGCTTCGCAACCTCATCCTCCTCGGATTAAACCGCTTAACGCACACACCTAAGAGCCTGTTTGAAAATTGGGCTAGGCGGGGATTCCGGTATCGCAGCGAATATGATTCACACTTGGGATGTGGACACGCAAGCAGCGAAGCCGGA
>NZ_JAVDPZ010000017.1:0-80829 GCF_031453995.1 Nitrobacter vulgaris
TCCGGCTTCGCTGCTTGCGTGTCCACATCCCAAGTGTGAATCATATTCGCTGCGATACCGGAATCCCCGCCTAGCCCAATTTTCAAACAGGCTCTAAGAGCCTGATCGACATGCACGGCGGTACGTTCACGCTGAAATCCAAGCTTCGCGTTGGCACGGAGGTCATCGTTACCTTTCCGCCGGAACGCGTGATGTCTGCTCTGGCGCCCATGGCGGAGGAAAGTCCGCGGCTTCAACCTGGGCAAGCAGACGATCACATGGCCGACGAAAGACGCCGCCTGCGAAACACACCGATCATGAACGCTGGAACAGGTCTTAGAGCATGATGGCGACTCGCACTCCAGGTCTGGCCGAAAACGCGGCAGGTGCGTTGTGATCCGCATCCTGCTCGTGATCGGAATGCTGGTGGCAACCGCCGGAGCGGTGGTTGCCTATGGGGATCCCGCACGAATATCGGCTGCGGGAAAATTGGTCTCGACGATGCTGCACAACGCCGCCGCGAGCCCCCCACGGAGCGTCCAGATTCCTCGGACAGAGAACGGCGATTTTACACTTCACGCAAAGATCAACGGCGTGAAGACGCCAATGATCATTGACACCGGCGCAACGTCCGTCGTCCTCACCTACGAAACGGCGAAGGCTGCCGGATTGCCGCTGGAATTGCTGAACTACGATGTCGATGTCGAGACCGCCGGCGGGCGCGCGCGCGCCGCTCGCCTGACGCTCGACAGGCTCGCAGTTGGGAAACTTGTCGAGCGATCCGTGCCCGCGCTCGTCGTGCCGCGCGGCCAGATGAAAGCCAACCTTTTAGGGATGAGCTTCCTCAATCGACTCGAGAGCTGGGAAGTTCGCGCGGACCGGTTGATGCTGCGCGGCTATCCCTGAGCCGCTCTGACTGCGTCCTTGTCGTTAGGGCTATAAGCCCGTTCCTGACGGTCCATTCTTTAGGTAATGCATCGTAGCCGCTTAGCATTGAGCACCGGGATTATCCAAGTGCTGTTTCAGCGATCCCGGAGCGCGTGTCGGAGCGCGCCGAGGTCGATGTGTTGGTCCAGATCTTCCAACTTGACTGGAATTCGTCTTCGCCAGTTGGGATGCTCATTCACCGTACCTGGAATATTCGGCTGATCCGTCAATCCGATCAGATCGTCGAGCGCGATCGCGAGAATCCGAGACGGCGTGCGCGCGAGAAATTCAACGGCCCCGAGAAAATTCTTCGCTGCGATATGTTCTTCACCGAGCTTCCATTCGAACGCATGACGCGCATTCGTCCGCTCCGCGTCGGTTTCGCCGGGATCGATCCCAAGCTCCCGCTTGACCCTGAGATCGGAATGCGATTGCCAGCCGGCGAAGGACGCAAGATCATGCGTCGTGAAAGTGACAAGCGCATTCGCGGCATATTCCGACGACTCAATAAAAGCACCATCGTTGCCGCGTTCGAACATCATCACCTTGTAAGACCACACACCCCATGCCGCGAGACTGTCGCGAAAACCCTCCAGTACCGTTCCAAGATCCTCGCCGATGACGATACAACGCTGGCCGACGCTCTCTTGCGCGATAACGCCGAGCATCGCCTGCAACGGCATCTCCACATATGCTCCCTGTAGAGGCGATGCCCCGGCCGGTATCAAGTAAAGCCGGCTGAGACCGAGCACATGATCCAGCCGTATGGCTCCCGCGAAACGCATCGAAGCGCGCAGCATCTCCCGAAACGGTGCAAAGTCGCTCGCCTCGAGGCCAGCGGCATGGAATCCCGCCAATCCCCAATCCTGCCCCGACGTGTTGAGTTGATCTGGCGGCGCTCCAACCGAAAGCGCGCGCGAGATGGCATTCTGCTCATTCCAGGCGTCGAACCCGCCAGCCTGAACACCGACGGCGACATCCAGATAAAGCCCGACTGCCATTTCACGTTTGGCAGCGAGATCGGCGCATGACTGTAGCTGAGCCGCCGCGCACCATTGCACGAACTCGACGAACTTCACCTCCTCGCGCTGTAGGCCGCTGCATATGGCTTGAATTCCGGCATCAGTCGGGTGGCGCCACTCTTCCGGCCACAGCCACCAAGGCGACGGACCGAATTTCCGCCGCAACACTTCGAAGCAGGCGTAGCGTTTCAACAGCTCGCCTCTCTCCTTCCTGAAGATTTCGAATGCGGCTTGCGCGGCCTGATCATGCTGAAACTCCGAAAAAGCCTGCCGGAATGCGGCGTATTTCAGTTTCGCAACCGCCGCATAATCGACCAGTTTGCCTTCCCGGACCCGATCGAGTTGTTCACGATGCTGCCTCAGCCACGCGCTCGAAAAATTCGGCATCCGCTCGGGATCGATATAAAGCGGATTAAGAAACAGCCGGCTGTTTGGCGCATAGGGGCTGCATTCAAGAGGGCGGTCATCGAACAGGGCGTGAAGTGGATTGAGGCCGATGCCCTGGCATCCCCAATCCGAGGACAGTTCGATCAGCGATGCAAGATCGGTGAAATCACCAATTCCCCAGTTGCGCGACGATGACAGCGCGTACAGTTGAACAGACAGAACCCAGACGCGCTCGAACGAGCCTTGAAAGGCTTTTTCAGGCGTGACCAGCAAGAGAACTGAATCGATGATGGTGCCGTTGCCACTTTCGAGTTCCAATCGATAAGTACCGACCGCTATTGAACGCCGGATATCGATCGTTGCCGAAGCGATGTATCCTTGAGCGAGCACCGCATCACGTTGCACGAGTCGCCAGGCGATGCCGTTCGCCTCGGCTTCGACAGGAATGCGAGACTTAATCTTGTCGGCGACGATGACCACGGGCTGTTTCAAGAAGCGATGGCGCGGGGGCGATGGCAAACTCTCAATAAAGGCGCGCAATCGATCATTTTCCAGGAGATGACGGCGGCCTAGTCCGTCGACAAAGTCTAGATTGATGCCCAAATCGCGCGCTTTTGAATAGATATCCATCCGCGTACCGGCCCTCACAGAGGGAACAAACTCGGGAACAAAAGGGCAGTTCCATCGGGAACTTTGCGGCTGCCCTGGGGTTAGCTTTTGAGTCTTTCATTATTCATCAGCAGGTTAACTGGCGCGTGATGTCCGTATCGACGCAAAAAAGCATGCCGTTGCGTGCAGACGAAAGAGGCGCAACCGTCGGCGCATTTCATATTGAAGACGTTTATCCCTGCATCGACGCCGGACGCTTTCCCGTTAAGCGCCTCGCTGGCGATAGGATCGATGTCTGGGCCGACATCTTCCGAAGCGGGCATGACGTCATCGTCGCACAGTTGATATGGCGGCAGGAGCAGGATCGCGACTGGCAAAGGTCGGTTATGACCCTGCAAGACAATGATCGCTGGTTTGGAATCTTCGCGCCGGCCGAACCAGGACGTTACGTTTATGCCATAGAGGCCTGGACCGACGAATTCGCCACCTGGAAGCGTGATTTCGAACTCAAGCAGAAGGCCGGTCAGGACATCACCCTCGACGCACTCGAAGGCGCCGCGCTGCTGACGCGCGCGCAGCATGGCGGCAAGGACGCGACCGCGATCATCCTCCGTCAATGCGAAGACTTTCTTCACAAGGGTGACCCCGCCAGCCTGCTCGTGCCGGAATTGACGAGCGCCATGGCCGAAGGTTGCGTCCGGTCCGATCTCACACGCTCCCGGTCTTACCCGCTGACGGTCGACCGCACCCTCGCCGTCGCGGGAGCGTGGTACGAGATGGTGCCACGCAGCCAGAGTGCCGTCCCCGGCCAGCACGGCACGTTCCGGGATTGTATTGCTCGGCTGCCCGATATCGCGGCCATGGGATTTGACGTCCTTTACTTCACGCCAATTCATCCCATCGGCAGAACTAATCGGAAGGGGCGCAACAATGCGCTGACGGCCGCCGACGACGATCCTGGCAGCCCCTACGCCATCGGCTCCAAGGAAGGCGGGCACGATGCCATTCACCCCGATCTCGGTACTTTCGACGACTTCCGGGAGTTGATAGCAGCCTGCAAGACTCATGGCATGGAGATCGCGCTCGACATCGCCGTGCAGTGTTCGCCCGATCATCCCTGGCTCACCCAGCATCCCGACTGGTTCAAACGGCGTCCGGACGGCTCGATGCGTTATGCGGAAAATCCACCCAAAAAATATGAAGATATTGTCAATCCAGATTTCGGTTGCGAGGACGCAGGGTCACTGTGGAACGCGCTTCGCGATGTGATCTTGTTCTGGATCAATCAGGGCGTGCGCATCTTTCGAATCGACAATCCGCACACCAAGCCGTTCAATTTCTGGGAATGGCTAATCCGTGAGGTCCAGACCAAGGATCCCGGCGTCATCTTCCTTGCCGAAGCGTTCACCCGACCCAAGGTCATGAAGGGTCTCGCCAAGCTCGGCTTCACACAATCGTATACCTACTTTACCTGGCGAACCCAGAAAGGAGAGATTGAATCCTATCTCAACGAACTGACGGGATATCCTGAGCGCGACTATTACCGGCCCAACTTTTTCGTCAGCACGCCAGACATTCTGCCTTACCATCTGCAAAGTGGCGAGCCGTGGATGTTCAAGTCCCGGGTTGCCCTGGCAGCTGCGCTGTCGAGTACCTACGGAATCTACAACGGCTTCGAGATTCTGGAGCACGAGGCCATTCCGGGGCGCGAAGAATATCTCAACTCGGAGAAGTACGAGATCAAGGTTCGCAACTGGGATGCACCCGGAAATATCAAATCTTATATCGCAGCGCTCAATCGGGCGCGGCGCACCAATCCGGCGCTTCTGCAAACTCGTAATCTGAGGTTTCTCTCCGTCGATAACGATCAGATCATCGCCTTCACCAAGCAATCCGACGATGGCTCCAACACGATCGTCGGGGCCATCGCGCTTTCGCGCGAGAGCCGTGAACTCTGGCTTCCACTTGAGTCGATCCGGATGGAGACCGTGAATGGATCAAAGCCTCCCGTCGCAATCGAAAACCTCATGACCTGCGAGCGTCACGCCATTGAGTGGGGCGGGGTACGATTGAGACTTGATCCATTACGCGATCCCGCGCTCTTGTTTCAATGTCTGGCGTGAGGTCCGTTATGAACGAAATGTCGCAGATAGATACCGACAGATACGTCCAGACCGACGATCTCTGGTATAAGGACGCTATTATCTATCAACTTCACGTCAAGGCATTCGCCGACAACAACAACGACGGCATCGGCGACTTCGTAGGTCTGACCAACAAGCTTGATTACCTTCAGGAGCTCGGCGTTACCGCTCTGTGGTTACTGCCGTTCTATCCATCGCCAGGGCGCGACGACGGATACGACATTGCCGATTACGGCTCGGTCAATCCCGATTTCGGCACCATGAAGGAATTCCGCCGGTTCATCTCGGAAGCAAAGCGGCGTGGCTTACGCGTTATTACCGAACTCGTTATCAATCATACGTCCGATCAGCACAGATGGTTCAAGCGAGCCCAGCGCAGTCCACCAGGATCGAGCGCGCGCAACTGGTATGTCTGGAGCAATACCGACAAAAAATATCAGGGCACCAGGATCATATTCACAGACACGGAAAAGTCGAACTGGGCCTGGGACGCCGAAGCCAACGCCTACTATTGGCATCGCTTCTTCAGCCATCAACCGGATCTTAATTTCGACAACCCGCGGGTCGTCCGATCTGTCATCCAGGTGATGAAGCGATGGCTCGACACGGGCGTCGACGGGTTTCGGCTGGATGCCATTCCGTATCTCTGCGAGCGTGAGGGCACCAACAACGAAAATCTCCCTGAAACGCATGCAGTGATCAAACATATTCGCGCTGAGCTTGATGCCTACGCCAAAGGAAAGGTTCTTCTTGCCGAAGCCAATCAATGGCCGGAAGATGTTCAGTTCTATTTCGGGGATGGCGATGAGTGCCATATGGCCTATCATTTCCCTTTGATGCCGCGCATCTACATGGCGATAGCTCAGGAGGATCGCTTTCCGATCACTGACATTCTGCGGCAGACGCCCGACATTCCCGACAGTTGTCAGTGGGCGATGTTCCTACGAAATCATGACGAACTGACGCTTGAGATGGTGACCGATATCGAGCGTGATTATCTCTGGTCGACCTATGCCGCAGATCCTCGCGCGCGCATCAATCTCGGTATTCGCCGCCGCCTTGCGCCCTTGATGGATAACGACCGGCGCAAAATTGAGCTGATGAATTCGTTGTTGATGTCGCTTCCGGGAACGCCGATCATTTACTACGGCGACGAAATCGGGATGGGCGACAACATCTACCTCGGCGACCGCAACGGCGTTCGCACCCCGATGCAATGGACTCCGGATCGCAACGGTGGATTTTCTCGATGCGATCCTGCGCGGCTCTATGCTCCTCCTGTCATGGATGCCGTCTACGGCTATGAGTCTGTCAATGTAGAGGCCCAGTCGCGAAGCCTTTCTTCGTTACTGAGCTGGATGAAGAAGCTGATCTCGGTACGCAAATCCAGCCACGCTTTCGGCCGGGGAACGATGTCATTTGCGCGCTCTTCGAACCGGAGCGTTCTCGCTTATGTGAGACAATACGACGATGAGGTCGTGCTCTGCGTCGCCAACCTGTCGCGATCAGCGCAAGCCTCCGAACTCGATCTGTCCCACTGGAAAGGTCGTTCACCGCTTGAAATGCTGGGACGAACGACCTTTCCCGATATCGGCGAGTTGCCGTACCTAATTACGCTCGCGCCTTATGGATTCTATTGGTTTCGGCTGAATGAAAAACCGCCGTCCCCGAACGTTGCGACAGCGACCGTACCTGATTACGAAACGTTGGTCGTACCGCTGGGTGCAACCTGGATGTCGCTGGCACGGACACGCTCGATCTTCGAGCGTGATGTGCTGCCATCCCATCTCGCCCGCGCGCGCTGGTTTCCGGAGCGATCCGCTGGCGCCATCACTGCGCGCGTGCCGGCGGCGATACCACTTACGAAGGACCAGGAATCCAGGCCGTGGCTCGTGATCTTCGACGCCGCCCATCGCGGACAATCAGGGCGATACGCGATACCGATCCGAATCCGGTGGGATCGACTGGACCGCCGAAACTATGACGCTAAAAACCTCGCCGCCGTGCGGCAGGGCTCGCGCGAAGGAACGCTGATCGACGCCGCCTATGAGGGTGATCTGATCGCGGGCATCATCGACGATCTGCGCCACTGTGCAACCTTTGAGGAAGGCCACTTGAGGCTTGCTTACGTTCCTACGGAGCGGCTGGCTTCGATTGCGGAAGAGCCCATTGAGAACGTACGAGCGGTTCAGACAGAACAGTCGAACAGCACCGCGCTGGTCGATCAAAAATTTGTGGTCAAACTCTACCGGACGCTCGAGAATGGCATCAATCCCGAAGTGGAAGTGGGACGCTTCCTGACGGACGTTGCTGGATTTACCAATACGCCCGCTCTGCTTGGCAGCGTGGAGTTGACGGGACCTGACGTGCAGGCCGCCATCGCTATCGTTCATGCCTTTGTCGGTAACCAGGGCGACGCATGGACCGTCAGCAGCGCCGCACTGGATCGCTTCATCGACGAGCAGCGGCTCGTCGGGGCGAACGATTCAGCTCCCGCGCTTGAGGAGAAGGCGGCCTATCAACGCTACATGATGCAAATCGGTAAGCGCGTCGCGGAAATGCACGTGGCACTGGCCAGCCGCGACGATATCGAGAATTTCAGTCCTGAGCCTGTGACCGCTTCGGATGTCGCACATTTCATCGATCGACTGATGGCACGTTCGGAGCAAACGTTTGATCGACTCGCTCAAGCTAAACTTTCGGAAGCGGATCGGATTCTTGTCGACGAAATCCAGAGTCTCCGCCCAGATTTGCATGGCTTGCTCACCGAGTTGCTGCCGTCATCGATTCAAATGCACAATATCCGGCATCACGGCGACTTTCATCTAGGGCAGGTTCTCGTCGTTCGCGACGACGTCTTTATCATCGATTTCGAAGGCGAACCGCGACGAAGCCTTTCCGAGCGGCGGATGAAGGCGCCGGCAGCTCGCGATGTCGCCGGGCTGATCAGATCCATCGATTATTCCGTGACCTCGGCGCAAGAGCGCGTTCTAAAAACCGGAGCGGACGACGATGGACGACTGACGGAGGCCTTGTCGGCATGGCGTGACGAGGCGACGCAGACCTTTATGGCCGCTTATCGAGAAGCGATGTCCGATTCGCGATTATGGCCGGAGGAGCAGGACGATAAAGACGGGATGCTGCGATTCTTCCTGCTCGAGAAGGCGCTTTATGAGATCGACTACGAGCTGGCGCATCGCCCGGATTGGCTGCGGGTCGCGCTGGATGGCGCACTACGGGTGCTGCGCAACAGGAAGCGAGATCGGGCATGACCGAATTGTCATCCGAAGCACGCGCCATCGTTGAAGGGCGACATTCGGACCCCTTTCACTATCTCGGCTGTCATCGCGAGACAGATCGCAACGTGGTTCGCGTTTATCTACCCGAGGCATCCGAAGTACGCCTGGTCGATGAGACCGGCGAAGAGGTCCCTCTGACGCGGATTCATGACGCCGGACTTTTCCTTGGAAATTTACCGGACGGGGCGGAGCACTACCGTCTCCGCGCTCGGTATGGTGCCGACATGGTTGAGCTTGAGGACCCTTATCGCTTTGCGCCCATCCTAAATGATTTCGACCTTTATTTGCTCGGAGAAGGAACGCACCAGAGGCTGTACGACAAGCTTGGCGCTCATCCCATAACGATGGAGGGTGTGGACGGAACAGGATTCGTCGTGCTGGCGCCGAACGCTCGGGCCGTGGCCGTCGTCGGCGATTTCAATTGCTGGGATCAACGCCGACACCCGATGCGTGTGCGGGGTAACGGATATTGGGAACTGTTCATCCCCGGTGCGCAGGTGGGTGATCGCTACAAATTCGCGATTACGACTCAAGATGGCTTTCTGCTCCCGCTGAAATCCGATCCGATGGCGTTCGCTGCCGAGGTCCGTCCGAACACGGCGTCGATCGTATTCGACGAAACAGCCTTGCCCCGCCCGACACCGACGGCCACCACGATCAATGCACGTAACGCACCTATCTCGATTTATGAAGTTCATCTTGGATCATGGCGCCGTGGCGACGGCAATCGCTGGCTATCCTATCGCGAGCTTGCCGAGACCCTGCCGCGCTATGCACGCGGCCTCGGATTTACGCATATCGAGCTGATGCCGGTGAACGAGCATCCGTTCGACGGTTCATGGGGCTACCAGCCAACCGGCCTTTACGCCCCGACCAGCCGCTTCGGCACGCCCGCCGATTTTGCATATCTCGTCGAAGCCTGCCATCGCGAAGGACTCGGTCTCCTGCTGGATTGGGTGCCAGGCCATTTTCCTGACGATCCGCACGGGCTCGGCCGTTTCGACGGAACGGCTCTGTACGAACACGCCAATCCATTGCAGGGCCGCCACCTCGATTGGGATACCCTCATCTACAACTACGGCCGCACCGAAGTTGTCAATTTTCTCGTCGCCAACGCACTGTTCTGGCTCGAGCGCTATGGCGTGGATGGTCTTCGCGTCGATGCTGTCGCGTCGATGCTCTATCTCGATTACAGCCGCCCCGAAGGCGGATGGATTCCGAACAAGCACGGCGGCCGGGAGAATCTGGAAGCCATCGAATTTATGCGCCGGTTCAACAGAGAAGTATTTGGCAGATTTCCGAACGCTACAACCGTGGCTGAAGAATCGACGGCATGGCCACAGGTCTCGCGACCGATCGAGTTCGGCGGTTTAGGGTTCGGTTACAAATGGAACATGGGCTGGATGCATGACACGTTGAGCTATTTCGGCAAGGACCCCATTCACCGCAAGCACCACCATGATCAAATTTTGTTTGGACTACACTATGCGTTCTCGGAAAATTTCATTCTGCCGCTGTCGCACGACGAGGTGGTGCACGGCAAGCGTTCCATCCTTGGCCGCATGCCGGGCGACGACTGGCAGCGGTTCGCAAACTTGCGCGCCTATTACGCCTTCATGTTCGGCCACCCCGGCAAGAAATTGATGTTCATGGGGGCTGAGTTCGGCCAGGAGCACGAATGGAACCACGATCACTCGCTCGACTGGCATCTTCTCGAACAAGCCCGTCACCAAGGGGTCCAGGCTGTTGTTCGGGATCTCAACGCGCTCTATCGCGATGTGTCGGCGTTGCACGAACTCGATTGCGATCCAGCCGGCTTCGAATGGATTGTAGCCGACGATGCAGATCACAGCGTCTTCGCATGGATGCGAAAGGGTGAGAGCGGGCGGGCCCGCTGTCTCATAGTCGCGAATCTTACACCGACGGTCCATCGCGATTATCGCGTGCGCGTCCCCTTCACCGGGCGGTGGCGCGAAGCGCTTAACACCGACTCCACTCATTATGGTGGGACCAACGTCGGAAATGATGGCGTGGTCGAGACATCAGGGGAAATCATTCCCGAGCTCAGGCTGACGTTGCCGCCTCTTGGGGTGATTTTTCTGGTTCCGGAAACTGCATGACGAGAATTTCAGAAGGTACACATGTCCGCCTCGGCTCGACTTGGGACGGCCGCGGAACGAATTTCGCACTTTTTTCCGCTCACGCAGAAAAGGTCGAGCTTTGCTTGTTCGACAGTAAGGGCCGCAGAGAGATCGAGCGTATCGCCCTGCCCGAGCACACCGAAAACGTCTGGCACGGCTATCTGAACGATGTCGCGCCCGGGCAGCTCTATGGCTACCGCGTCTATGGCCCCTACGATCCTCAGCGTGGCCATCGGTTTAATGCTCACAAGCTGCTGCTCGATCCTTATGCGAGGAAGATCAGCGGGCGACTGGTCTGGAGCGATGCACATTTCGCCTACCGCGCCGGAAGTCCGCGTGAGGATTTATCCTTCGACAGACGCGACAACGCTCGCGCCATGCCTAAAGCCACCGTCATCGACGAGACCTTCAACTGGGGAAGGCGTGAGCCGCGGCCAAGTGTCGCTTGGGAAGACACGATCATCTATGAAGCTCACGTCAAGGGCTTGACCAAGACGCGCCGGGATATTCCTCCAGAACTCCGGGGCACGTACGGTGCGCTGGCTGCGCCGGCCATGATCGATCACCTTCGACGCCTGGGCGTCACCACGATCGAACTTCTGCCGATTCATGGCTTCGTCGACGATCGCCATCTTGTCGAGCGCAAGCTCAGCAACTACTGGGGATACAACTCCATCTCGTTCTTCACGCCGGAGCAGCGTTACGCGAAGGACGCAGCGCTGGACGAATTCCGTATGTCCGTGGCCCGCCTTCATGACGCAGGCTTCGAGATCATGCTCGACGTCGTCTATAATCATACCGCCGAAGGAAATCACCTTGGCCCGACGCTGTCATTCCGCGGCATCGATAACGCCTCCTACTACTGGCTGATGCCGGACAATCCCCGCTACTACGACGACTTCACAGGAACCGGCAATTCGCTAAATCTGACCCATCCGCGCGTGCTCCAGATGGTTATGGATTCGCTGCGCTATTGGGTCGAAGTCTGTCACATCGACGGCTTCCGCTTTGATCTCGCAAGCACACTGGCGCGAGGCCCTCACGGTTTCGACCGCAACAGCGCTTTTTTCAATGCAATCCGGCAGGATCCCGTTCTCGCTAACGTTAAGCTGGTCGCGGAACCGTGGGATGTCGGCCCCGGCGGTTATCAGGTCGGCGGCTTTCCTTCGCAATGGTCGGAATGGAACGACCGGTATCGCAGCACAATGCGCCGTTACTGGGCCGGCGAAGGAAATCTGATCGGCGATGTCAGCGGCCGCATGACAGGATCATCCGACCTTTTCAATCATGACGACCGCGCACCGCGCGCCGGCATCAATCACGTCACCGTCCATGACGGCTTCACCATGGCGGATCTGTTTTCCTATAACGAGAAGCACAACGAAGCCAACGGCGAGGACAATCGCGATGGCTCCAATGATAATCTCAGCAACAATTGTGGACACGAAGGGCCGACTGACGATCCTGTAATCCTGACGCTCCGCCGTCAGCTTCGCAAGAACCAGCTCGCGTGCCTGCTGCTAGCCCAAGGGTTGCCGATTCTTCTTGCGGGCGACGAGGTCGGCAACAGCCAGAGTGGAAACAACAACGCTTATTGCCAGGACAACGAGATCGGCTGGATCGATTGGAGCAATCTTGGCGACAAGGACAACGACCTGACCGACCTCATCGGACGCCTTACCGCAATCCGAAGGCGCTTCGCCCAGATCAGGTCAAGACAATGGGTGACAGGGAAAAGGATAGACAGTTCCTACGGCGTGCTGTGGCTCACGCCGGAAGGCAACGAAATGACCGAGGCTGACTGGAGTTTCCCCGAAGGAAGGTTTCTTTCCTACGTGCTCGGACCCACGGAGCCACACCAGCAGGCGCTTTACATCGTCCTCAACGCGGCGCCGGAGCCGATCGAGTTTAAAATTCCGAACCTGGAAGAGTACAAGACGTGGTCGATCGTGCTTCATACCACGAACGACGACATCGACGTCGCCTCGCACCACCCTAACGCGACCATGCAGGCACCGCCTCGCAGTGTCATCGCGTTCGCAGGCCAGCCATGAGCGTCGGCCGCTTCGGCCCTACTCTCACGCCAGACGGCGCAACGTTCCGGCTGTGGGCGCCGGCAGCCGGCAAAGTGGCCATCGTAACCGATACCGCACATATGATGGAAAAAGACAGTAACGGCTGGTTCGTCGCGGAAGTGGCCGCAGCAAGCGCCGGTACGCGTTATCACTACCGGATCGATGATGAGCTAGACGTACCGGACCCAGCGTCATCCTATCAACGCGATGATGTGTCCGGTCGGAGCGAACTTATCGACCACCGCCGTTTCCGTTGGAAGGCAATCGATTGGCGTGGGCGGCCATGGCATGAAACGGTCATCCTAGAATGCCATGTCGGCACCTTTACGCCTGAGGGCACCTATCGTGCCATGATCGACAAGCTCGATCATCTGGCGTCAACTGGAATCACCGCCCTCGAGTTGATGCCGCTCGCCGACTTCGCTGGATCGCGAAATTGGGGTTACGACGGCGCGCTGTGGTATGCGCCTGATCATGTTTACGGCACGCCGGACGATCTGAGAGAACTGATCGATCAGGCTCATCTGCGTGGCCTGATGGTCTTTCTCGATGTCGTCTACAATCACTTCGGACCGGAGGGAAATTATCTGGGGCGCTACGCGCCGCATTTTTTTTGTGATGTAAAGACTCCCTGGGGAGCGGCAATTGATTATCGCGTTCCCGAGGTTCGCGCGTTCGCCGTCGACAATGCATTGCACTGGCTAGGCAACTATCGATTTGACGGTCTTCGCCTCGATGCGGTGCATGCCATCCCCGAGCCAGGCGAGCCGTCAATCTTGAACGATATCAGCCGCGCTGTCGGGATTCTGGCGCGGCAAGATGGACGCCATATCCACCTCGTGCTGGAGAACGACGATAACCGCGCGGGTCTGCTCGATCCTTCTTCAGGTGTGCCGAACGGGAAGTATCGCGCACAGTGGAATGACGACTACCATCATGTGTGGCACGTCATTCTCACTCAGGAAACCCACGGCTATTATGAAGATTATGCCATCCATCCACGCCATCTTCTCGCGCGAACACTCCGGGCGGGTTTTGCCTACCAGGGCGAGGCCTCTGCTCATCGCGGCGGGCGAGCTCGCGGAGAATTGATCGGTGGACTGCCCCCGGCCGCTTTCGTGAACTTCCTTCAGAACCACGATCAGATCGGCAACCGCGCGCTGGGCGATCGCCTCGAATGGTCCGCTGACGCGCGTGCTATCGAGGCGGCGCTAGCGATCACATTGCTAGCGCCGATGCCGCCACTGATGTTCATGGGCGAGGAATGGGGAGCAACCACGCCCTTCCCCTTTTTCTGCGATTTTAAGGGCGATCTCGCCGATGCGGTACGAAGAGGCCGGCGGAGGGAATTCGCCAGCGCCTACGAAATGTTCGGCAATGACGTGCCGGATCCCCTGGCGCTGTCCACATTCGAAGCGGCGGTTCTTGCTTGGCCCGACCCAGGCCAGCACCTACCGCGTCATGCACTCGTCAAGCGGCTATTGCAGGTCCGCCGGAATGAACTCATGCCGCATCTTGGCAACGCAATGTTCGCTTCCGCTGAGCTTTGCCAAAACGACCGTCTGCTGATCGCACGCTGGTCGCTGGGCAACGGCGCACAGTTGCACCTTCGCGCCAATATTTCGGATCATAACGTGACTGATGACACGTCGCCGATGCCGGGGCGACCGATTTGGGGTGGTGAGTTGCCGGCACGCCTGCCGGCATGGTCAGTTTTCTGGTCCGTGGGAGCGACCTGATAAACAGGCATTCCGCACGTAAGCGGTGAACAAAGGTTCCACAGACAGAACAGGAACGATATAATCGAAAACGAAAGGTCAACGCTGCTAAACCGCCAGTTGATCCCGGACTGCAGAAGGCGTCACATACTCTAAGTCGTGCCAGTTGCGGCTTACGAGTGATCCAGGCGGAAACAGATCGGGAGATTGGATGGTTTTAGAGATTTCGCCAAAGCGACTTCGTCGCCTCCAAGAGGACGCATCGGCGTGGCCCGAGCTTGAAGACGATGACATCGTCGCGGAAATCAAGAGTGCGATCCTGTCCAAGATCGTTCTGGTGGCAGGAAAGGACGTCAAACATGCCAACATTCACGACTGGTACATAGCGGCGGCGCTGACGCTGCGTGATCGCATCGTCTACCAATGGTTCAAGTCCGATCGGGCCACTCAGAATCATGGCGCCAAGCGCGTCTATTATCTCTCGCTTGAGTTCCTGATCGGACGGTTGCTGACAGACGCGCTGACGAATATGTCGCTGATGAGACCATTCCGAACGGCGATCGAGGATCTCGGTATCGACTTCGACGAGTTACGCGATGTCGAACCGGATGCGGCGCTCGGAAACGGCGGCCTCGGCCGACTTGCCGCATGTTTCATGGAAAGCATGGCGTCGCTCGCGATTCCAGCACGAGGTTATGGCATCCGCTATGAACACGGGCTGTTTCGCCAGATTGTTTCAGACGGATGGCAGGAAGAGTTTCCGGAGCAGTGGCTACTCTCAGGAAACCCGTGGGAGTTCGAACGCGGTGATGTCGTGTTCGACATCCAGTTTGGTGGACATCTCGATCGCATTGAGAAGCACGGGCAGGAAAGCCAGACACGATGGATACCCGATGAGACCATCCAGGCGATCGCGTACGATACGCCGATCGTCGGCTGGCGCGGCCGTCACGTCAATGCGCTGCGGCTATGGTCCGCGCGCGCGGTCGATCCGATGCGCCTCGATACCTTCAACAGCGGCGATCACCTCGGCGCGATGTCCGAGATGGCGCGGGCACAAGCGATATCGAAATTTCTATATCCAAGCGACGAGACACCAGCCGGGCGCGAGTTGCGCCTGCGTCAGGAATACTTTTTTGTTTCCGCCTCGTTGCAGGATATTCTCAACCGTCATCTCTACACCGACGGAGATCTCCGGTCTCTGCCGTCCCATGCGTCAATCCAGCTCAACGACACCCATCCCAGCCTGGCCGTTCCCGAACTGATGCGGCTGCTGATGGATAAATATCACATTGGCTGGAACGATGCCTTAGACATCACAACGAAGACAATCTCCTACACCAACCACACGCTGTTGCCTGAGGCGCTCGAGACATGGCCGGTCGAACTGTTCGAACGGATGTTGCCGCGGCATCTCGATATTATTTACCGGATCAATGTGAATCATCTTGCAGCTGCGGAGAAACATTTTGCAGCAGACACGCGGTCGCAAGCCTCGGTGTCGCTGATTGACGAGACCGGCGGCCGTCGTGTCCGCATGGGTCATCTTGCGTTCGTCGGTTCTCATCGGATCAATGGCGTTTCGGCCATGCATAGCGAACTCATGCGTGAGACCGTATTTTCCGATCTGAACAGCCTTTATCCGGATCGCATTACGAACAAGACCAATGGAATTACCTTCCGCCGCTGGCTGCATCAGTGCAATCCGGAACTCACCTCCCTGCTGCAGGATGCATGCGGAGCCGCAGTTCTCGATGAGCCCGAACGGTTACGGATGCTGGAGAGGTTGTCGGATGACCCGGCGTTTCAGCAGCGATTTCGAGCCATAAAGCGAACCAACAAGACTGCGCTCGCCCAGATCATAGCCAGACAATTCGGGATAATCGCCGATCCGTCGGCACTGTTCGACGTCCAGATCAAGCGCATCCATGAGTATAAGCGCCAGCTTCTCAACGCGGTTGAGATAGTCGCCCTTTACCAGGCCATCCTGGCGGACCCCCAAGGCAACTGGACGCCGCGCGTCAAGATTTTCGCCGGAAAAGCCGCCGCGAGCTACCGGCAGGCCAAGCTCATCATCAAGTTCATCAATGACATTGGTAATGTGATCAATAACGATCCTCGAATCAGGGATCTTCTCAAGGTCGTCTTCATTCCCAATTACAACGTCAGCGCTGCTGAAGTAATCGTCCCGGCGAGCGATCTGTCCGAACAGATTTCCACCGCAGGCATGGAAGCGTCAGGCACCGGCAACATGAAGCTCGCGCTGAATGGTGCAATCACAATCGGAACGCTCGACGGCGCCAACATTGAAATTGCCGAACATGTCGGCGAAGAAAATATCTATATCTTCGGCATGAAAGCGGATGAAGTTGTACGACGCCGCGCCATGGGGCTGGATGCAACCGATGTCATAGCGTCGTCGCCGAAACTGGCTGGCGTGATCGAGGCCATCGAGCGCGGTGTATTTTCGCCGGATGACGTTTCGCGTTTCGTGCCCATTGCTCACGCGCTGCGGTTTCTGGACTACTATCTGGTATCTGCCGATTTCGACGATTATTACCGCACGCAGCGCGCTGTCGACACAAAGTGGGACAGTCCGGAATGGACTCACTCCAGCATACTCAATGTCGCGCGCATGGCCTGGTTTTCTTCGGACCGCACGATCCGGGAATACGCCGAGGACATCTGGAACATACCCGTAGCCTGATACCGGTTACCGAGATACCGGCAAAAACCTCGACCCAATCGGCACCTGCGGATGAACCGTAGGCAAGCCTCAACATCGAACCAGCGCTTGGAAAAACAAGGGCCCCGAAGGGCCCCTGCATCACACCGCGTCTTTCGCAGCCTTGACCGGCCGCGCTCTGACGATCTTTCGGGCGGGTTTCGCCTTGAAAGTCATGGGTTCACCGGTGAAAGGGTTGGTTCCTTTGCGCGCCTTGGTCGCCGGCTTCTTGATAACCACGAACTTCGCAAAACCCGGAACCAAAAAGACACCGGTCTTTTTAAGCTCTTTGTAACCTGTCGTCGCAAGCGCCTCGAGAACGCCCTTTACGTCACTTTTGGACAATCCGGCCTGAGCCGAGATCTTCTCAACGAGCTGCGATTTCGTCATCTGGGTTGCCATCATCGATCCTGTCTGTTGATTCGGCCCAGAAAACAATATTTCCAAATCCAACGAAAAAAACACGCCTTGTGGGATTTATAACAGCTTACTTCGACCGCAGGGCTGGTCTCCCCCAGCGATTTGCAAGCAAAACCACGGTCGGGGGCGGTTCGACGAGCAGGAATTGCCCGCAGCCGCCTTCAGGAATGCTTCGACTCGGGCCGGCGCGGCCCGCAGATGTAAAGCGCGGCTGCGGTTCACGCGGCCTTCCCGTAGCGGCAAATTGTGCTATGCGCCAGCGATGAAGATTTTCTTCCGCATCGGCGCTTTCGTTCTGATCACGGCGGTCGTGTTCGCGACACTCGGGCCGGCGCGCTATCGTCCGCATGCCCCGCTCGGACAAGATGGCGAACACGCGCTAGCCTTCATTCTGCTTGGTCTCGCGGTGGGCCTTTCGTTTCCCCAGCGACGGCTACGCGTCGCAGCGGTAGCCATCCTCCTGATCGGCCTTCTTGAGATCATGCAATTGTGGGCGCCCGGCCGCCATGCGCGGCTAGAGGATTTTCTAGTTGATGCCGCAGCGGCGTGTCTCGGCCTTGTCGGCGCTGCCGCGATCGGCTGGCTTACCGCGCGATTGCGTGGATCAGTATCCCGATAACACATGAGCGTCGTTAACCGCAGCTCAACCGCTTTATAATCAGAACAATTCGCAATAACAGAGTCTGCAAATGAAAGGCGCTTGCGCAATCGGGCCGCGCTTTTATCCTGGGTGGCGGGCTGCTAAACCCCGCAGATGTCACGCCTTGCCTCCAAGTCAAAAACCAAAGTCGCCGCCATCTCGATGATGGCCAGCGCCAGCATGGCGACGATCAAACTCGTGGTCGGAATTGCGATCGGCAGTCTGGCGCTGATTTCCGAGGCGCTCCACAGTTCGATCGATCTGGTCGCCACGATCGTCACGTGGATTGTGGTGCGGATTTCCGACCGTCCCGCCGATGCCGAACATCATTATGGCCATGGCAAAATCGAGAGTCTCTCGGCCCTCGGTGTCATTGCGATGCTGTATGTCCTTGCCGGCGGCATTGTGGTGCAGGCTTACGTTCATTTGCGCGAAGGCGTGCCGCCGCCGACCCTCTCCGCCATTCCGTTCGTCGTGCTGGTCGCGGACATTGTCGTCAATGCCTGGCGCGCCCGTACGCTGCACCGAACCGCGCTCGACACCCGCAGTCAGGCGCTGGAGGCCGACGCCCTGCACTTTGCCTCCGATGTCCTGGGATCCATCGCGGTCATCATCGGGTTAACGCTATCCGGACTGGGCTACGCGTGGGGCGACGCCACTGCTGCGATCGGCGTCGCCGTCCTGATTTCCATTCTGGGTTTACGGCTCGGACGCGCCACCATCGAAACCCTCCTGGACCGTGCGCCGGATGGTGTTGCCGAACGAGCAGACGCGGCGATCAGAGCGCTGCCGGATGTCGTCGGCATCGCGAGACTAAGGGTGAGAATGGTTGGTCCTCGGCATTTCGTCGATGTGACCGCTGAGGTCCCTCGAACCTATCCGATCGACCGCATCGACGCCATCAAACAGCAGGCGCAGAACGCAGTGTCCGCCGCTCTCGGCGATGCTGATTTGACGTTTACTGCGATACCGGTCGCTCGCGACAACGAAAGCGTACGCGAACGCATCATGGTGATTGCTCGCAATTCGGGTCTCGCGATTCATCACGTCACGGTGCATGACCTTGGAGAAAAGCTGACGGTCAGCATCGACCTCGAGGTCGACGGCGAAATGCCCCTGGTGGATGCCCATGCAATCGCGCATCGGCTGGAGCATGATATTCGTCACGAGTTCGGTGCAGATGTCGAAGTGGATACGCACATCGAGCCGTTGGAGCCTGAGCTTCCGCTCGGGACCGATGCTGTCCCCACGCGTATCCACGCCATCCGGACAGCCTTGTCTGGTTTCGCCGCCGGCGGGGCGATCCACGACATTCACAACGTGCGAGTCAGAGACACCGAAGCCGGCGAAATCGTCAACTTCCATTGCCGCGCCGCGCCGTCGATGAGTGTCGCCAAGGTGCACGAAAGCGTCGATGAGATCGAACGGGCTCTGCGTCGCGCATTCCCGAGCGTTAAGCGCGTCATCAGCCACGCGGAGCCACCGCGCGAAAGCTGAAAATCCTCGCCGCTCACATGTTCTCGTTTCGGACTCAAGCGGCAACGGCAGCTAGGTACTGAATTTCTCTGTTGGACAAAATTCTTCGCGTTAACGAATCGTTGACTCTCGACAGATTCAAAAAAGTGGATTCAAATCGGAGTGATTCGGAGAAGTCAGAAATTACTCCGATGTGCGGAAAAATTCACACGGGGGCTAAAGGCATGGCGCGCGCTCAGGCGGCGAGCGCTTGCGCTCAATCCGATTCGATCAAAGGATTGGCGCAATCGATCGCGAAACCAGCCTATCGTAGACTGCTGACCGCCGAGCCTTTGCTTCGACGTGCCGTCCCAGCCCTGATCATCGCTTTCCTTGTGACGATATGCGTTGGCGCGCTGGTGCAAGTCATCGATCAGACGCGGCAAAAGCAGGTAATGACGAAACATGATCTGCTGGCACTTGCCGATCTTCTGGCAGAACAGCTTGAGCATGCCGGCGTCGTCGATCAAAAGCGCTCCGCCTCTATCGAGCGCCTCCAAAACCTTTTGCCAAAGCTCATTCCATCTTGGGGCGTTGCCGCCGGTCGCCACGTCATCGTCACCGGCGCTGATCAACGCGTTCTCGCGCGGGTGCCGATCGGGACCGAATCCGGCGAAAGTGGCCGGATATTCGAACTCATCAACATCACACAATCGCCGGCCTTGCGCGGCACGTCGCCTGCAAGCGTCGCCGACATCGTCCTGCTGGATGGCAGCAGCGCGCTTGCGGTCCAGCGAGTCGTCAGATCATTGCTGGGCCAGGTCACCGTCGTTCAGGAAGCCGACACAGTGTGGCGCCCGGACACCGCGTTGTCGATCACCCTGTCGGCCACGACCGGGTTCGTGGTCCTGATTTTGGGCTTTGCCTTTCACTGGCAATCTACCAGAGCTCGCGAAGGTGATCTGATCAATGATGCGGTCCGTGGTCGCATCGATACCGCGCTCAATCGCGGCCGATGCGGACTTTGGGATTGGGATTTGTCGCGCGGCCGGATCTTCTGGTCGCAATCGATGTTCACCTTGCTCGGACTGGAAAGTCGCAGCGACCTACTCACCTTCGGCGAGGTGACCTCACTGGTGAATTCCGAAGACATCGACCTGTTCGAAATAGCGGACCAGCTCATCTCGGGAAAGATTGGTCATATCGATCAAAGTTTCCGGATGCGACATAACAGCGGACACTGGATCTGGTTACGCGTCCGTTGCGAACTCAGTCGCAATGCGAGCGGCGGAGCTCATCTGATCGGGATTGCCGTCGATATCACGGAACAGAAGAGCCTCGCGGAAAGATCGGTCGAAGCCGATCTCCGGCTGCGAGACGCGATTGAATCCATTCCCGAGGCCTTTGTGCTGTGGGATGCAGACGACCGCCTGGTACTTTGTAACTCTCACTTCCAGCGGCTCCACAAGCTTCCAGACAGCGCGGTTGTGGTCGGTACCCCCTACGAGACCGTGGTCGAGGTCGGCCGCATGCCCGAAATCAGGGCTCGGCAGTCTGAAACCGGGACGGTGATATTGGAGGCGCACACCTTTGATGCGCAGCTCGCAGACGGCAATTGGCTTCACATCAGCGAACGCCGCACCAAGGATGGCGGCTATGTGTCGGTTGGAACGGACATCACCCGTATCAAGGAGCATGAGCAAAAGCTTGTCGAAAACGACCTCCGACTGCGGGCGACCGTTATCGATCTTAAACGAACGCAGGCAACGCTTGAGCAACAAGCCATCGAACTCGCAGACCTGGCACAGAAATACGCGGACGAGAAAAATCGCGCCGAAGACGCCAATCGGGCGAAATCAAAATTCCTCGCGAATATGAGCCACGAACTGCGAACGCCGCTTAATGCCATTATCGGGTTCTCCGAGATCATGAGCAACGGCATGTTCGGAACCCTCGGCTCGAAGAAGTACAGCGAATACTGCCGCGACATTCTGGCTAGCGGCCAATATCTCCTTGAGGTCATCAATGACGTCCTGGATATGTCCAAGATTGAAGCGGGCCGGATGAATCTTGACTTGGAGGCACTCGATCTCACCCGGGTGCTCGACGAATCGCTGCGGGTCGTCTCGGGCCGCACCAGCGACAAGGGCCTGACCTTCGACGTCAAAAGCGATGATGACATCTCCATCCATGCCGATCGTCGCGCGGTCAAGCAGATCATCGTCAATCTGCTTTCCAACGCAGTCAAATTCACGCCGGACGGCGGGCGAGTCATGGCGCGAAGCAAGATATTCGAGAATTCTATAACTCTGACGATTGCCGACACTGGAATCGGCATTGCATCACACGCGCTCCGCAAACTTGGCAAACCGTTCGAGCAGGTCGAAAGCCAATTGACCAAAATCCACGCGGGATCTGGCCTTGGCCTTGCTATAGCCAAGTCGCTGGTCAGCCTACACAGCGGCTCGATGCGGCTTCGCTCGAAACCCGGCGCGGGGACGGTAGTTCGCGTCACCCTGCCCCGTCACTGCCAAGAGCGAACGGCGGCCTGAGCGCAGCTCAAGTCTTGCCTTCTAACAATCTGAGAAATACGGCACGCACATCTGCCTGAGTATCGCGAATGCGCGCCTCGAGCGCCGAAAAATCGGGAGCGTCCCCCGCTCGCGCCAGCACCGGCAACAGATCATCGCCTGCCGTTTCCGGATTGAATTTGTCGCTGACACAGAGCCGCAGGATTTGGGTCAGGTCGTGATAGAGCCGCGCTGCTGGCCGCAGGATTTCCGCATCCGGCAACGACAGCACGCCAAGCCGCTGCGCGTTATCAAGGGCCTGCTGGGTATCGACGTTGAGAATGTCCGGCATGTCCGCAGCGTGCACGAGTTGAAGATACTGCGCGATGAAATCAATATCGACCATGCCTCCAGCGGCATTTTTCAGGTCCCATATATCGTCCTCGCCTTTTTCCAGCGCGATCGCGCGGCGCATCTCCGCGACATCGCTGGCGATAAGACGGGCGTCGCGCGGTCGCATCAGGATATCGCGAATAACTCGCTCGATCCGCTCACAAAAGTCGGGCGACGACGAAATCACACGCGCCCGCGTCAGCGCCATGTGTTCCCATGTCCACGCCTCATGCTCCTGATATTCGGCAAATGAATCGATATGCGAGGCGACGGGACCGGAACGCCCTGACGGGCGCAGCCGCATATCGACCTCGTAGAGAACGCCGTAGTTCGTTCGGGTGGTGAATGCACTGATAAGACGCTGGGTGAAGCGCGCGAAGTATTGCGCGCCCTGCAGCGGCCGCGCCCCGTCGGAATCCGGATGATCGGAATCGAAATCATACAGCAGGATGAGATCGAGATCGGACGATGCAGTCATTTCGCGACCGCCAAGCTTGCCCATCGCAACAATCGCAGTCTCCTGCCTGGAGATCTGGCCGTATTGATTTACGAACTGGTGATTCACCAGCCCATGCACGGTATCAACGATACCCTCGGCAACATCGGCGAACACATGTCCCGCCTGCCGCGCAGATACGGTACCGGACAGGATGCGGGTGCCGATTAGAAAAAGGCTTTCCTGGCCGAACAGCCGTATCCGGTCGAGAAATTCCTCGTAGGAATCCGCGTCTTGGAGCGTGGCCGAGAGCCGCGTGGACAACTCAAGCCGATCCGGCATGGCGCCGAAAAAGCGAGGATCAATCAGCCCGTCCATGATCTGGGGCCGTCGAGCCAGCATATCAGCGAGACGTGGCGCCGCACCGAGCACAAGTGCAACCAGCGCGACGAGATCCCTGTTCTGGCTCAGCAGCGATATCAGCCGACCGCCGCGCTGCAGCGCTTGCAGGAAACGATCAAACGTGACCACGGCGCTATCCGGCTCCTCGGCACGGGCCAAACCGTCGATCAGCGTCGGCACGAATGCTTCAAACGCGATACGCGTCGTCTCGGCCTTGAGGACTCGATATCCGCCTGCCATCCATTGCTGGACGGTGTCGGCAACCATTCTCGGCTGCTTAAAACCGAGCTTCGTGAGATGATCGAGAAGTCGCGGGTCGTCGGGTCCGGACCTGTAATCCGCGACCGGGAGCTTTTCTGCACCCGCGGGGTCGCCCTCAAACAACCGACTGTAGTGTCCCTGCACGCAATCCAGGTGCGCCAGCAGCTCTGCGGCAAAACTCGCCCGATCCTCAAACCCCAGAAAGCGAGCGAACCGCTCCATCGCTTCGGCGTCCGCGGGCAGAGCGTGGGTCTGCTCATCGGCGACCATCTGGATGCGGTGCTCGACCCTTCGCAGAAACAGATATGCGGCGGTCAGTTCATCCCGGGCCTGATGGGTGATCCAGTCGCTTGAAGCGAGAATATTCAGCGCATCGAGCGTGGGACGCACCCGTAATTCGGGGTGCCGCCCGCCAGCCACCAACTGCTGCGTCTGCGCGAAGAACTCGATCTCGCGGATACCGCCGCGTCCGATCTTGACGTTATGGCCTTCGACCGCGATCTCGCTTTGCCCTCGGAAGGTCTGCATCTGCCGTTTCATGTCGTGAACTTCGGCAAGAGCCGCGAAATCGAGATGCTTGCGCCAGACAAAGGGCGATATCTCCGCGATCAAGATCTCGCCAGCCTTCTGGTCGCCAGCACAGGGTCGCGCCTTGATCATGGCGGCACGCTCCCAGGTCCGTCCTTCCCGCTCGTAGTAGTCGAGCGCGGCGACGGTCGAGACGGCGACCTGCGTTGACGCGGGATCCGGCCGCAGGCGCAGATCGACCCGGAAAACATAACCGTCACCGGTCCTTTGCTGCAGCAGGCGCGCAAGTCCCTGCGTCAGGCGCACGAAGAAGGGCTGCGGCTCGATCCCGCTCGCGAGCGTCGGAGCCGCAAGATCGAAAAACACGATCAGATCGATGTCGCTGGAATAGTTGAGTTCGCCGGCGCCCATCTTGCCCATTGCGAGCACCACCAGGCCGCTGCCGCCTTCTGGATAGTCGAGATCAGGAGGGTTCAAACGGCCACGCCCCGTCTCCTGCCGCAACAGGAATCGCAACGCGCTCTGAACCGCGGCGACGGCAATGTCGGTCAATCCCGCCGTGATCTGCATCACCGGCCATACCCCGCCGACGTCGCACAACGCAATCAACAGCGCGGCCTCCGCCTTGACCGCTCGAAGCCGCCGCATGGCTTCGGCTTCATCGGCGGCCTCCGCTGCTTCCCAAATCTTGGCGATCAGCCGCCCGAGACGGCCTTCGGGATCGCCTTGTAACAGGCGAAGCATCCGGTCGGGATCGGAGCACATCAGATCAAAAAGATAGGGCGAGGACTCCGCGATGCCGAGCAGGATGGCTTTGACCTGCGGAAATGTACCGGCCAGCGTCCTGATCTCGCCCGATTGCTGCGGTGTCAGATCGGACAGCCAATCTTCCAGCCGGCGTTCGGTCTCGATAGGCGCGAACAGTTTTGGTCCGTCCGCAAGACGCGCCGCCAGACAGGCCGCGTCCGCGTCGCCCTTAACGGATGAAATCATGCATCAATCTGTTGCACGTCCACCGTCGGGGCTGCAAGCCCTGAGGCGCTTCGCGCGGGGAGCGACAGCGTGGCGCGCAGACCCGGCTGCGCATCGTCGAGCGTGAGATCGCCGCCATGCAGCTTGGCTACTGCCGACGCCAGGCTCAGACCGAGCCCGGATCCCGCCAGGGTCCGGCTGGTCTCGAGCCGCACAAACCGTTCGACCGCGTGCTTGCGGTTGGCTTCGGGAATTCCGCAGCCATGGTCGGTTACGGCGAGAATAATCCGATCGCCGTCATGGCGAGCTTCGATCAGTATCGTGCCGCCGGCCGCGGCCTCATCCGCGTCGGGCGGCTGCGCAGGCTTGGCCGGCTGCCCGTACTTGATCGCATTTTCGACGAGGTTTGCAAGCGCCTGGCTTATCAGTTCGCGATTGCCATGCAGCGGCGCAAACTCGGTCTGAACGCGGAGTTTCAGCCCGTTGTCTTCGGCTAGCGGCTCGTAGAGTTCGTGAATTCCCTGCGTGACCACTGCCGCGTCGAAATCGGCCATGTGGTCACGTGCATGTCCGGATTCCGCCCGGGCGATCATCAAGAGCGCATTGAAGGTGCGGATCAAACCATCGGATTCCTCGATAGTCTGTTCCAATGCCGCGCGATAATCGCTTTCATTGCCGGACTTGGCGAGCGCTTCCTCGGCGCGATTGCGTAGCCGCGTGAGCGGCGTTTTGAGATCGTGGGCGATATTGTCGGACACCTCCCTCAATCCATTCATCAGCGCTTCGATGCGTTCGAGCATCGCATTGAGGTTTTCCGCCAGCCGGTCCAGTTCGTCGCCGCTACGACCGACCGGAAGCCGGCCGCTCAAGTCGCCGGCCATAATGCGCTTCGTGGTCCCGGTCATAGCGTCGATCCGGTGCAGCACCCGCCTCGCCACGAAGATGCCGCCGCAAAGGCCGAGGACCACGACGATCAGCAGCGACCACTGCGCGGCCGAAGCAACCACGCCGATAATGCGATGCCGCTCCTCCAGATCGCGGCCGATCAGAAGCCGGAAATGGTTTGACAGTTCGGTCACGCGCACCAGCGCGTAGTGATGGGCCTGGTCCTGCTCGTCCAACCGGCGATAGGCGGTTTGGGCCCAGCCAGCGGTCTCCATCACACCGGGCTGAAGCGACCCGACATTGCCCGCCACCGCCAGTCCTGCCGGCGTCGTCACCAGATAAAGGTTGGAGCCCGGCCGCAACGCCCGATTTTCAATGGCGCCAACCAATCCGCGCAAGCCGCGGCGGTTGAACACGCCCGTGAGCAGGTCGATTTCCTCGCTGACTGTCGCCGTGATTTGATCGGTGATCAGGCGGCGAGTATTCCAGGCGAAGTACCCGAGAAGGGAGGCCGCAAACAGCGCGAACAACAGCAGATAGACCAACGTCAGCCGGAACGCCGTGGTACGGAACAGCTTACCGAACGCCGTCACGGATCGTCACTCTTGGACCATAGGGTTACTGCCGTCCATTGATCGACACGCTGTTACGGATATCTATGATTTCAAGCTCGGGATGAGTGAACACCATCACGTATCATGTATCCAGCGCCTCGGATCGTGTGCAGCAGGGGCTGCTCGAAGCCTTTGTCGATCTTGGAGCGCAGCCGCGAAACGTGCACGTCGATAACGTTGGTCTGCGGATCGAAATGATAATCCCAGACGTTCTCGAGCAACATGGTTCTGGTCACGACCTGACCCGCATGTTTCATAAGATACTCCAGGAGACGAAATTCACGCGGCTGCAGCGTCAGTTCCTCCCCACCCCGCGCGACGCGATGCGACAGCCGGTCGAGTTCGAGATCGCCGACGCGATAGACGGTCTCCTCAGCCCGGCCGCCATGACGGCGCGACAGAACCTCCACCCGCGCCAACAACTCGGCAAATGAATAGGGTTTCGGCAAATAGTCGTCGCCACCAGCGCGCAAGCCCTTGATACGATCGTCAACCTGGCCAAGCGCAGAGAGGATGAGCACCGGAGTCCGGATACCCTTGTCGCGCAGGCAACCGATCACGGAAAGCCCGTCGCGCTTGGGCAGCATCCGGTCGATCACCAGCACGTCGTAATCCCCACCGTCGGCAAGGGAGAGCCCCTCCTCACCATCGCTGGCGAGATCCGCGACATGTCCGACCTCGCGAAACGCCTTCACGAGGTAGTCTGCGGACTCGCGATCGTCCTCGATGATCAGCAGGCGCATCTGGCTACTGGAATTGTCCAAGAGGTATTGTCTTTCCATCACCATGGCGTGCTCATGCCCCGTGCGCAAGACTGCAAGACCAGACCCCACTACGCAAAAAACGGGCGGTGAAGCTTGGGGCAACTTCACCGCCCTAGTCCTTCCGACGGAGGGGGGCTTTTCCCATCGGAAGGTAACTCAAGGGAACGGGCTTTTGACCCGCTCCCCGGAAAGTGCCGTCGGCGGGGGGCGACTGATGCCGACGACGCTTCCCATCTCCCGCAAGGCTCGTACTTCAAGTCTGGTTGAACTGCGCTGAACCAGACTGAGCCTTATCGATCGGGCATAATCCTACTCAAAAACCAGATTCACGTTTCGGCATCAGGCTTAGCCCTTCGCGATCGGTATCGCGATGAATCGCGCCGTGCTGCCAGTGCGAACCCGCATCAGAACGCTGTTCTTCTCGTCCGCGCGTGCCGCTTTGATTGCCTCGCGTACGTCGGCCGAGTTGGACACACTCTTTCCCGCAACTTCCAAAATCACGTCGCCTTCCTTGAACCCGCGATCGGCCGCCGCGCCTTTTGGATCCACGTCGACGACAACAACACCCTCCGTTCCAGCACCCGCCACTGACGCCGCCGGCGCAACGCTCAAGCCAAGCCTCGGAACGTCGCTGTCGTGCGATGAGTCACGATCGCCATAGAGATCAGCCCGGGCTTCCACAGTGTTGGGCAGGGTGCCAAGCGTCAGATTGACGACTTTGTCCGTGCCCTTGTGCAGGATATTCAGCTTGATCGACGTTCCCGGTGCGAAGCTGCCGATGGTCCGCGCCAGTTCTCGCGCATCCCTGACATGGTCACCGTTGACGGCGGTGATCACGTCGCCGGATTGGATACCCGCCTTGGCCGCCGGGCCGTTGGGCTGCGGCTCCGCCACCAGCGCGCCTTCCGCTTTCTTGAGACCGAGGCTATCGGCGATGTCGGATGTCACCGGCTGGATCTGGACGCCGATCCATCCGCGGCTCACCGAGCCCTTGTCCTTAAGCTGAGCGACGACGCTCTTCACCGTGTTTGCGGGAATCGAAAACGCAATGCCGACGCTGCCGCCGGACGGCGAATAGATCGCGGTATTCACGCCGATGACATCGCCCTTCATGTTGAAAGCCGGGCCGCCGGAGTTGCCCTTGTTGACCGGGGCGTCGATCTGGATGAAGTCGTCATACGGACCGGTGCCGATGTCACGACCGCTGGCGGATACGATGCCGGCGGTCACTGAGCCACCAAGACCGAACGGGTTACCGACCGCGAGAACCCAATCGCCAATCCGCACTTTGTCGTCCGACAGTCTTGCAAACGGGAAATTAGAGCCGCCCTCGATTTTGATCAGAGCAATGTCTGTGCGCGGATCGGTCCCTATTACCTTGGCGGTGAAGGTCTTGCCTTCGTCTGTCGTGACTTCGACCTTGTCGGCGCCGTCGACCACATGGTTGTTGGTTACCGCATACCCGTCAGCCGAAATGAAGAAGCCGGAGCCCTGCCCTGTTACGAGGCCATGGCCACGCCGGCCACGCATTCCTGGAGGCAGACCATCCGGTCCGCCAAAGCGGCGAAAAAAACGTTCCATCGGCGAACCCGGCTGGAACGACCATTCCTCGCCGCCGGCTTCCGCCTTCTCCTTCATACGGATCTTGACCGAAATCACCGATGGTTTCACGCGCTCGACGATGTCGGCAAAGCCGATAGGCTGCGCGACCTTGCTAACATCGGTGTTCACCTGCGCATGGGCGGGACTGGTGAAGAACTCGGCTTTGTCTGCGGAAGGGTTAAACCCGTATACGGCTACGCCGACGCCCGCGACGACCGACGCCATCAACGCGAACTTGCGCGCGGTGACTTTAGAACGAGCGGGGTTTAACTGAGAGGTCGGCAAGTCGATCATGCGAAAATCTCCAGAGACAGATTTGATATAGGTGCTGAAAACCAGCACTTCATGTCCCTGAAGATGGGTATTTGCACCTTACGGCACGCTGGCCGTGAAATTAATGTTTCGTAACAACAGCAAGCGCCCTCATGCGGCGGTTTGGCGCACATCAAGGAGTTTCCGCTTCTGATGGAGTTGAAGTGAGTTCTCCGCTTTTTCTCGCGAACCCTTTGACACTTTGCTCGGAGCCGCTGTGAGCTGACTGGGTCGTCAACCGTCGCACTCCAGAACACAAAGCCAAAAACCGCTCGCTGGAGCACGATCCCAAAAATCGTACGCGGTTTAGGATGCGATCATGTCAACGCAGATGAGGTTGAAGTCGACTCAACCCTTGGACGTCTCACCCGCAGGGCGTTCCGTCGCCACCAGCTTCGCGAGCCGGACCTCTTCTTCCTCGCTCAATCGCGGCGGCGTATCCTGGGCCGCCTTCAACGCTTTCGACCGCCGCCGGCTGTATCCCCAAAGCACCAGTCCGCCGCCGACCAGAAGAATGGGAGTCAGAAGCCAAAGCGCCAGCGTGCTGGTCTCGAAAGGCGGCTTCAGCAGGACGAAGTCGCCATAACGGTCCACCAGAAAATCCCGCACCTGCTGATCGCTGTCGCCAGCGGCGATGCGCTCGCGCACCAGCAGACGGAGATCTCGGGCCAGCGGCGCCGAAGAATCGTCGATCGACTGATTCTGGCACACCATGCAGCGCAACCCGCGCGACAGGTCGCGCGCGCGCGATTCCTGTGCGGGGTCGGACATGATCTCGTCAGGCTGCACCGCATGAGCGGAAGACACCACCACGAGCACAAAACAAAAGGCGGCGCCGAAAACAGGCAGAAACCTGCTCGGTGCAATGAACCGTCTGCGTAGCGACGATAATGCTTGCACGAGTTCATGCATGGCGGCCTTACTCCGCCGGCTGGAGGGCGTGGCCAGACTTCGCCGGTTTCGGCGCCCCGACCCGCAAACGGCGGTCTGACAGCGATAGCACGCCGCCAAAAGCCATCAGAACCGGCCCAAACCAGATCAACAGCACCATTGGTTTGTGGTAGATGCGCACCGCGATCGATCCATCGGCGGAGGCATCACCGAGCGAGATGTAGAGCTGGCTCACGCCCCGCGTCAGCAGCGACGCTTCCGTAGTCGAAGCCGGGCGCGTCGTGAAGTTACGCTTCGACGGCGTCATCACCGCGATCGGCTGGCCGTCTCGACTGACGGTGAAGCGCGCGATCTGTTCACGATAGTTGGATCGCTGTTGCTGCGTCGTACCCTCGAACGTCAGACTGTAGCCACCGACCTGCGCTACATCGTTCGTCTTCATCGAGGCGATGTATTCAGTGTTCCAGGTGGTTTCGCAGACGATGCCGATCAAGGCCACTCCGAGGCCGGCGTGGGCGAAAACCGTACCCCAGGCCGAGCGCGGTAGCCCCTTCGCCCGGCGCAAGGACACCGCCAGCGACGCACGGAACAGGTTGGTGCGCTCGGCGAGATCGCAAAGGGCCCCGAGAATCACGAACACCGCCAGCCCGATCGCCAGCGGCGCAAATGTACTGCCGCCCCGTGTCCACGCCAACAGCACGGCCACTGCGATCACGCTGCCGACGCCGGCGGCGATCAGCCGTTGCGAAGCGCCGAGCAGATCACCCCGCTTCCACGCCAGCAGCGGCCCGAACGGCACCGCGATCAGGAGCGGAACGAACAAGGGTGCGAACGTCAGGTTGAAGAACGGCGCGCCGACCGAAATCCTGTTGCCGGTGATGACCTCGAGCGCAAGCGGATACAGCGTGCCGATAAAGACCGTGGCGCAGGCGGTGGTCAGGAACAGGTTGTTGAGCACGAGCGCACCCTCGCGCGAGATCGGCGCGAACAGTCCGCCCTGCTTCAACGCGGAGGCACGCCAGACGTACAGGGTCAGGCTGCCGCCGATGAAGGTGCAGAGGATCAGCAAGATGAAGACGCCACGCGTCGGGTCGGTGGCGAAGGCATGGACCGAGGTCAGCACGCCCGAGCGAACCAGGAAGGTGCCGAGCAGCGATAGCGAGAAGGTCAGGATCGCGAGCAAAATGGTCCATACCCGGAGCGCGTTGCGCTTTTCCATCACCACCGAAGAATGCAGCAGCGCCGTACCCGCCAGCCACGGCATGAGCGAGGCGTTCTCGACCGGATCCCAGAACCACCAGCCGCCCCAGCCAAGTTCGTAGTAGGCCCAGTACGACCCCATCGCGATCCCGAGGGTGAGGAAAATCCACGCCACCAGCGTCCATGGCCGCACCCAACGCGCCCAGGCTGCATCGATGCGGCCTTCGATCAGAGCGGCGACGGCGAAGGAAAACGCGATGGAGAATCCGACATAGCCGAGATACAGCATCGGCGGATGCACCGCGAGCCCGATATCCTGCAACACCGGATTGAGATCGCGGCCTTCCATCGGCGGGTTGGCGATCCGCATGAACGGGTTCGATGTCAACAGGATGAACAGGTAGAACGCGGTCGCAATCCAGCCCTGCACCGCCAGCACATGGGCGCGCAGCGTCAGCGGGAGATTATTGCCGAACGCGGCGACCAGTCCGCCGAACAGCGCGAGGATCGTCACCCACAAAAGCATGGAGCCTTCGTGATTGCCCCAGACGCCGGTGATCTTGTAGATCAAAGGCTTCAGCGAATGGGAATTCTGGAAGACATTGACGACCGAGAAATCGGAAACGACGTACAGTGTCGCCAGCGCAAAAAACGAAGCAGCGACAAACAGCAATTGCGCTAGCGCGGTCGAGCGCGCCACGTTCATCAACGCGCCGTCGTGCAGTTTCGCACCGATAATCGGAACCACGGATTGTATCAAGGCGAGCCCGAGCGCCAGCACCAGCGCGTAATGTCCGATCTCAGCGATCATTGCGACACCTCCGGCTTGCCCGAGGCCTCAACAGCTCCGGCCTGCGCGCCATAATCGTCCTTCCAATGCCCCTGCTTCTTCAAGGCATCAGCGACCTCCTTCGGCATGTAGGTCTCGTCGTGCTTAGCCAGCACGGTGTCGGCCTGGAACACACCCGACCTATCGAGCGCCCCCTCGGCGACCACACCCTGCCCTTCGCGGAACAGATCGGGTAGAATGCCCTTGTAGGTCACCGGGAGAGTCGCGCTTCCGTCAGACACCTGGAATGTCACTGCGAGATTGTCACCGCGGACCAACGAGCCAGTCTGCACCAGTCCGCCCAGCCGGAAGCGTTGCCCCGGCTGAATGTGTTTCTCCGACACCATCATCGGCGTCGAAAAAAACACAATGGAGTCGCGCAGTGCATTCAGCACCAGCGCGGCTGCGATACCGAGCACCACGAGCGATCCGCCGATCATCGTCAAGCGCCGCTGCTTGCGAGTCATGTTTCACCTGCGCGCAAAGCAAATACCTCGATCATCCATCTATCCCGAGCGCCTTGAACCCTTCGTTGAGCTGGCGCAAACCTGCTTCATTCTGCCCGAGCGCGCGGCGCGCGTCATCGCGCACGGCGCGCGACTTCTCCGGCTCATTGAGCACCATATAGGCGCGAGCCAGCCGCAACCATCCTTCAACATCGTTGCTGTCCTGCTTCAGGCGCGCAGCAAGCCGGTCGACCATCCTGTGAACCATTGCGGTGCGATCCGCTTCATTCATGTCGTTCGCCGCGGCCACCGCTTCGTCCGTCGGACGAGGCGCGCCGTCCCCGACCTGCGCCAGCGCCTCCTGTACGGTCGCACGCCACTGCGCATCCCCAGGCGCATCGGCCAACAGGGCCTTCCATATCTTGACCGCGTCGGTCGTGCGGCCGTCCTGCTCCGCGGCCATTCCGAGAAAAAAGCGTGCCTTCACTTCCTGGGGATTCAGCGCGACCGCCCGTTCGAACTCGTTTTTCGCGTCGGCGGTGACGATACCATTGGCAGCCCCAGTCATCGCTGCGCCGAGTTCGGCGCGGCGTTGCGCGGTTTCGCCCTCATACGTGATCACGTTGCGATAGGCGCGCGCTGCCTCATCGAAGCGACCGAGTTTTGCGAGCACCGGCGCCAAAACGGTCCAGCCCCGGCCGTCAGCGGGATTCTTTTCCAGGTGCGATTCGACCTGCGCCACGAGGTTGTCGAGGGACTGCGATGAATCGGCCGTTTGAATGCGCGCCGCAAGGGGGAAATCAGGCAGTTGGGGCGATCCCAGGGGAAGGTAGATCACGAACGCCAGCAACGGTATCCCGGCCAGCGCTACGACCGCCACCGCACGACGCAGCCAGAGTTTCGACTCTTGGGGCTGATGGCTTTCCACATCAGCCGCCTCCAGGAGCCGCCGTCCGATCTCGACTCGCGCCGCAGCCGCCTCTGGCTCGCCGATCAGGCCCGCGGCGGCATCACGTCCGACCTCTGCCAGCTGGTCGCGGTAAACTGTGGTCTCGCTGCCACCCGAGGTTCGCCGCTTACTCGACCGGCCGAGGGGCCACAGCACCGCAAAAGCCGCTCCGGCGGTCATCAGCGCGAACACAAACCACAACGTCATCTCATCAGGGTTCCGTTGGACCGGCGACGGAAACGGCCGATCCGATGGCCGGGTTACATCACGACTGGGAAAAGGACGCAATTGACAATTGCGGCACAATCGGCGGCAAACATCCACAACCGCATGATTTGATGGAGTTTATTCAGAAACGCCCCTGCCTGCTCACCCCGCCCGCGATGATTTGCGTTCGACCGTGAGCGCTTGTTCTGCCGCCCGGCTCATCAGCGACGAATAGTCTTGACCAAACAGAACCTCGCAGAAGCGGATCACCGCCTTGACCTGTTGCTGGCGGAATGCGCGGACACGCTCATCACCGTTGCGAAGCGATTCGACCAGTGTTTCGGCGGTCCGCTCGACGTAATGCTGCAAATCCGAATAGGTCCGCATGGTGACTTCGTTGATAGCCAGCTCGCTGGCGTAGTTCCGGCACACCGCGACGAAATCGATCAACGCGGCGGTTTCCTCGACCTCGATCGGGTCGAGCTGCGCACCGGATGGAATGTCCTTGTCGGGCCGCTGACGCAGCAGACGCCGCACGCGGCCGGAGACGCCCTCGATTTCCGATTGCAGAACCTCGGAAATATTGACCCTGATCGCCGCGAGCTGACGACCCCAGTTTGAATCGGAGCGGATATCGAGTTCGGTCCGCAGCCCGCGAACGCCATCATGCAAGGTCTTCAAGTGTTGGGAGACATTCTCGAACCGGCCGCGCCGGATATCGGTCCGCAAGCCTGCGGACGTCTGCGACAGATCGTCGAGCGCCATCTTGACCGCCACGCCATAAGGCGTCGCCGCCACTCGTATCTCGTCGTCCGAACCCGCTACCCGGACCGCCAGGCGGATGATCTGCCACGATGCGGACAACCGCTGCATCACCAGCGACAATGCAAACGGCAAGGCCAGCGGCGTTTGCAGGGAAGGAACATTAAGCGCCATCATCACGGAGGCGATCTGCGACTCGCCGAAGATGTGCAGAAAACTCGGCAGCCGGCTATTTAGGGTGTCGAGGGCATCGCGCGCGTTCAGAACCGCTCCGATTGCGGCCAGATCTTCAACGACGCTGGGGGCTCCGATGCGACCAAGTGCGCGCTGGCGATCCATATCGGAACGATCCGTGAGGGTCCGCTGGATCGCGGCTGCCGCGGCCAGCTGAAAAGTCCGCGCGGCCGCCTCGATATCGGATGTCGATCCAATCTGAGTCGCCAACGCAGCCTCGAACGCGTGCGCGGCGGCCGGTGCACCCTCGCGCGCCAGCCACTGCCAGACCGGCATGAGCGAGGTGCGCCGGATCTGCCCGGGGCGTAACACGACGCCGTCCTCCACAAGAAACGGATTCAGATGACGGAACAGATGTTGAGCCGGGTCTTCATTCCGCTGCTCGCCGTCACCCGATCTGCGGACGATCCGGCGCAGCTGATCGAGTACAAGGTTGGCGACCGCGGCATCTTCGCCGCGCTCCGCCGCGCGCTCGAACTCTCGCATAAGCAACGCCTGCGATTTCGGCGGAAGCTGCGCGAGATAGTCCTTCAGCCGTTCAATCGAGGTCTGGTCCATGCACGCACATCTTCGCGCGAACGATCGCGCGGGCACCGGAAAGCCCGTAGCGTGTCATATCAGAGACGGTCTTAAGGATGCGTTGCAGAAGGCCAGAGGACTTTCGAGACAACGGGATACCGGTTCGCGTGAAGAAAATACCTCAAATAAAATCACAATCCCGCTCCGATTCCATCGGAAGCGAAAGGGCTCGTTCGAGACTCGAACACAAATCAGCAAAGCTTTGATTTGATTCAAACTCGCGGGCCTTCCGATCGCGCCCCAGTTCTCGTCGGCATTCCGGCAAGTGGTTCTGCGCACAGTAGGGAGTTGGCATGGGGCCAGCGAAACGGGAACTCAAACCGCCGGCAGCAAGAGTTCGGCGCGCAATCCGCCGATCGGCGCCGTATCCAGTGTCAGGCGACCGCCATAGAGAGCCGCCAGATCGGTGACGATCGACAAACCCAGTCCGGAACCTGGCTTGGTCTCGTCAAGACGGCGCCCGCGCTGCGAAGCCTGCGTCCGCTCGGCATCCGACAGTCCCTGACCGTTATCGTCGACAATAATCTGCAACATCGCGGGTTCCGCTCCGGAAGGCGGACGGACCGAGACGTTGATGAACACCCGCGAATGCGCCCACTTGCAGGCATTGTCCACGAGATTGCCAACCATCTCCTCGAGATCCTGGCGCTCGCCGCAAAACTTCGCCGCCGGACTGACGTCGACATCGATGGCGACATCGCGGTCGCGGTGAATCTTCTCCATGGTCCGGCGCAGCGCCTCGACGACGGGCGCCACATCGGTCACCGTTCCAACGACGGTGAGCCGCGCAGCCATACGGGCGCGTTCCAGGTGATGAGCGACCTGATTGCGCATCATCTCGGCCTGTTCGAGCATTTTCGCGGCGAAGGGATCGCGCTCATGCGAGCTGGCCTCATTGATGATAACCGAAAGCGGTGTCTTGACCGCGTGCGCGAGGTTACCGACGTGGGTGCGGGCACGCTCGACGATGTCACGGTTGGCATCGATCAGCGCATTGGTCTCGCGGGCGAGCGGCGCGATTTCAACGGGGAATTCGCCCTCCAGTCGTTCCGCACGGCCGGACCGGATGTCGGCGATCGCATCTGAGATGCGTTTCAGCGGCGCAAGACCAAACCGCACCTGAAAGATCGTTGTAAAAAGCAGTCCGATCGTGAGCGCGGCAAATGTGCCGCCGAGATAATAGTCGAAAGTCCGCGATTCATCGAAAATTTCGCTGGCGTCTCCGGCCACAGCGACACGAAACTTGCCATCGGCACCAAGATCGACCGGCCGCTCCACCATGCGCAGGGTTTGCCCTTCTGGCCCGTCGACATATCCGACGCGGACTCCGGATAAGGAAAGCTCAATCCCCTGATCCTCCAGCTTCGGCAGCTTATTATCCCATAGCGAGCGTGACGCGCGGGTTTCCTTTTTCTTGTCCGGATCGCTGCGGTCAATTTCCCAATACCAGCCGGATAACGGCAGATCGAACAGCGGCTCGCCGAGCGACTGGAACTGATGATCGGCAGGCTCGTCAGGCGCCGTCACTTCGGCAATCAGGGTGCGAAGATAGAGGTTGAGGCGACGGTCGAAGGCACGCTCGGACGCTGAGCGATAGACCGACGACAACACCACGCCGGTGATGAGCAGAACGACCACAACCCACGCGGTCGCGGAGAGAAACAGCCGCGTAGCCAGCGAATTGGAACGGACGCCCGGAAACTGCCTAGCGCGCATTTGCCGGCGGCGTGAGCAGATAGCCGAGTCCGCGCACCGTCTGGATGATATCGACGTCCAGCTTTTTGCGGATGCGGCCGACAAAAACTTCGATGGTGTTGGAGTCGCGATCGAAATCCTGATCGTAAAGGTGTTCGACCAGCTCGGTGCGCGACACCACCCGACCGGTGTGGTGCATGAGATAGGCCAACAGCCGGTATTCATGCGACGTCATCTTGACCGGATTGCCGCCGACGCTGACGCGGCCCGTGCGGGTATCCAACGTCACCGGCCCGCAGGTCAGTTCGGACTGGGCGTGTCCTGTGCTCCGTCGCAGCAGCGCGCGCATCCGTGCCAGGATTTCCTCCAGATGGAAGGGTTTGGCGACATAGTCGTCGGCGCCAGCGTCGAATCCCTGAACCTTGTCACTCCAGCGGTCTCGCGCGGTAAGAATCAGGACGGGCATGGTCCGCCCCCCGCGTCGCCAAGCCTCCAGCACGGAAATGCCGTCCATCTTCGGGAGGCCGATGTCCAGCACCACCGCGTCATAAGGTTCGCTTTCGCCAAGGAAATGTCCCTCCTCGCCGTCAAACGCGCGATCGACCACGTAGCCGGCGTCGGTCAACGCGGTCGTAAGCTGGCGATTGAGGTCGGGATCATCTTCGACGACGAGAAGGCGCAAAGCGGACTCCTGATTCCTCCCGTCAAGATGGACCGCCACCGCGTGAATGGCAAATGAACAGCAAGAACCCGCTTACGCCTTTTTTCCGCCCGGGGGGCGGACACGCCTGCGCTGGCCGCCGAGCCGACCTACCAGGTCACGTCGTGGTCGAGCCATCATCAGGCGGCAGCGGACTCAGGAACACGTCGGCCTCGGCGTTGATCCGGGCCAGCACCGCATCGATCTCTTCGGCGGTTGCATTGCTGCCGCGTACCAGGCCGGCGATGGCCTGAACGTAGGGGATCGAGGAGACCACGCCTTGCTCGATCGCGGGGGCGACCTTGACGATGGCGCTGACGATGGCTTCAGCGGCCGCGAGGCCGGCTGTCACTTCTGCTGCGGTGACCATGCGCTATGCTCCTGATAAGAGGATTTGCTGGACGACGATCAGCGTTGACCGCGCCGCCGCTAGTGCGTTGGTGATGTCGACGGACGGATAGGCCTTCTGCAACGCGACCAGATTGTTCACGGCGAGGCGCGCCTTGCGCATCGCCGATTGCAACCTTTCGATCACCGAACGTTTGGCACAGATGTTGGCCACCCCCGGCTCGGTTCCTGTCCGGCAAAGCGGCAGTGCCTTATAGGCATTGGCGGCATTCACCGCGACGCCAAAGGCGTTCTCGATGCCGTACACCGTATTGAGCGAAACGGCGGTGTTCAGATTCAGCGACGGCAGCGCGACGGTCTGGCAACCTGCCAGCGCCAGACCGGAAACGACCGCTATCGTGGCGACAAGTTTTCGCATGAAAGCTCCTGTTGTCTGGATTACTTGACGGCACCGGTCGCGCCGCTGACGGTCGGCACGTCGGAACGCGCGGCGATGGCCGAGCGGACCGTCCTGGTGTCGGCCTTGACGTAGAGCCCCCATGCTACCGTAAAGAGCGTACCGATCGCGCCGATGACGCCGGTCACCTGGTCAGCGGTGACCCATCCCTTGCCGGTAGCGAAGCTTCCCGCCGCGATCAGCAGGTAGCGCGCGATCTGCCACACCGAATCCGATGTCATGTGTTGTCTCCAGTAATGTTTTGAGGATTGCGCGAGCCCGTCGCGCGGCGGTCGTTCTATTCACTCGCGACCCGTGCGTGCGAAGTAATCAGATTGGTATCGATGCGCTTGAACTCGATTTCGCGCTCGCTCGCCATTCTGGCCAGCTCGTAGTCTCGCTTGGCGTCGGTCTGCCGCTTGCTGGCTTCGTCCTCGTTGCGAAGCCGGATCTTCGCGAGTTCGAGTTCCTGATCGAGGGCCAGACGGCTGCGCCGCGTGACCGCGAGCGACGCAACGGCTGAAAGGCAGATGAAGGCAACGCAAAGCACGGCGGCGGAGTTGAAATCCACCGGCCCAACGATTTGAGAAAGCATGAAAGATTTTCCCTTTAGTGGATTCCGAGACTACGCTTCCATCTTGAAAGCCACGCCTCGCGATCTCGCAGCCCGACATAACCGCCGTTCAGCCGCTTTGTGACACCGCGCACGTCGTCTTTTTGAGCGAACGGAAGGCATCCGCAATTGACGAAATCTGCGACTCCGCATTTCAGAAAGTGCGCCGGATCGTTCACTAGGTCGGGATGCGTCACGACATCGAGGCCGGTCGCCGCCGCTAGTCGCCGATAGCCGTCCCTTCCTGTTGTTTGAACGGCGCCTCGGCCGCGAAAATCCCAGCCGTCGTCGGAGCCCGCGCGATTGCCCATGCGGCCGTTGTAGACTTTGTTGGCGAGCGCACGCGGATTATGCGCGTAAGGCGCGGCGCTGGACGCGTTCGGAAACCGCGACGGCCAAACCTGGGTCATTCGGCCCGCCGAATAATTCAGGTTCTCAATCACGGCAGTCCCGGCCCCGCATTCATGGCTGATCTGGGCCATGACATGGGCGATCAGCAGCGGCGTGGCGATCTCGTGTTCGTCGAATACGGCCGGTGCCGTTGCCGTGATGGTCTCGACCAGCCCGGCAATTCTGCTATTGCCGCGCGGCCAGAGCTTGCGAAGCGCTGCTCCGAAATCAGGCATGGCGGAAGCGTTCGCGGCCGAGGCTGCGTTGGGCATTGGATTGGTCCTTTTTGGCGGCGGAGCCGGGCTTCACCCGGCGAGGGCATCTGATGCTTTTCGCAAGTTCACTGACGACCGAAGACGACGACACTGAAGGCGCGATCGATCGCGCCGCCCCCGGCGCCCGTCCCGGTGATGGCAAGCGTCACGCTGGATGAAGAGCGACTCGCAAACACCTCCTGAACCGTTTCCGTGGTCCCAACCCCTCCGAACTGGTTGACGGTGGCAACTACTGCAAAACTCGTCGAGGCAAAGGGCGTCGTGAAGCCGATTGTGAGATTCCCCGTCGAATTTTTGCTGATGCTTGCGATGTTGTAGCCGGCCGACAAGGTGTATGTGCCGCCGGACTGGGTGAAATAGCCCCATGCCTTTGCCGCACTGTCATGATCCTGCTGATGCGCCGGCGTTACCGCCACTGTGTTGTCGGCGCCCGCCTGCTGCTGCGACTTGGTTGCAGCCGCCCCCGCCTCGCGCGCGATCACTTGCCAGCGCGCGGCGGTGCCGTCGTAACGAAGGATCGCGGCCTGCTTCGCCGACATCGTAAGGTTATTGTCGAGAGACAAACGATTCGATGCCGACGACGATGCGCTTTCGTTCAGCAGCGTGATCGGCTGGCTGCCCACGTTGATGACGATGAGACAACGCCCTTCGGCTCCGCCCGCAAGGCCGGACACGTTGCGCGCAGCGTTCGAACTGATTTGCAGCACCGACGCCGCCGCAAAGCCCGCGGGATTATAGTCGTTCTGATCGGCCGTGATCTGTGTGGGCGCAATGACGCCGGTCAACGCCAGTCCGCGCGGCAGCGAGACGTTGCCGCTGCCCTGATCGATGGTGAACGCCTCGGTCCAGCTTGACCCGTCCGCCGACACCTTGAGCTTGAAGGTATCAGCGCCGACGAGGCCGAACTCCGCTCGACCTGAGAAATTGTCGGAAAAGAAGATCGACGCCGTGTTAGCGGAGCTTTCCTTCGATACCTGAAGTCGCATGTCGCCGGTTCCGCCGTCGGCAGCGTCGATGGCGGCAAACAGCGCGGCATTGGATTTGACCGCGAGCAGATTGGGACTGCTCGCAGCGGTGTTGACGCCGAGATGCGCCAGGTTATCGAGCGCCGACGGACCGCCCGCACTCTGCCAGGCCGCGCCATCGAACACGAACAGGCCGCTGTCCGCCGCCGACCAGATGCACCATCCGGTCTTCGGCACGAGGAAGGCCCAAGCGCCGTCCTGCCAGGTCGCGATTGTACCGTCCTGCCCGGCCCACGCGCCGGTCGCGACGCCTGCGACCACATGACGTTCGCCCTCCGCTGGACTGGAGGGCGGCGCGGTGAGCGTCAGATCAAGCACGCCGATCTGAACCGCCGCGTCGAGAATGCGCAGCGCCTCATTGTGAGTGACGTGCTTCTGGGCTTGGCTGCCATCGATATACGGCAGCCCGAGATTCGGTGTGTCTGTCATGGCGACTCAGAGGGTGAGAGTAAGTTCAGTAGGGTGACCGGGGCCGACGGTCGCCGATACTTGCGCGACGCGGAGGTGCAGACTGCTCTGCGGCGCGCCGAAATCCGTCAGTTCGTCGGCATCGGGGTAAAACGCTTCGGGCGCGCTGCATGCGATGCTGCGCACGATCGCTCCGCCCGAGAAAACGTCGAGCGTGTATGCTTCGACATCCTCGCCGAGCGGCACTTCGACGCCCCAGCCGTCGCCGTCGATGCGCGTCCGGCGAATCCACGAGATACGCACACCGCCGTTCTCGCGGAACGCTTTCACATGCACCGGTGACAGCGGCAGCAGGGCAGTCGCGCGCGGCGTGACCGTCAGCGCCACCGCCGTGGGATCGTCATGGTTGCGTCCGGCGGCGGCAAGCCGCACCAGGATCGGACGATCCTGCGCGTTCAATCCTTTCGCCAGCGGCACAAGACGCGTGTCGAGGAGAACAAAGGGCGCGCCCGGCGGCAACACATCAGTGATGGCGTAATCGCTGCCAGCCTGCCCGCGCAGCAGGCGCGACAGTTTATACGTGCCGCTGTCCACCAGCTCCGCATTGGCAAACTGTAGGATCTCCCAATCGCCGTTCGGGTTCTGCACCGCCGCCGCATTGGCGCCGGCGAGCACGCGGGCATCGGACACCGACGTGAGCAGGCCGCCGTAGAGACGCACGCGCAAGGCGTTGCCACGGTCCCATCTCCCTGAGGCTCCGGCCGGCAGCGGATCGAGCGTTTCGCCCGATGTCGAGGGCGCTGGAATAATCGCCTCCGGCTGAAAACCCGCACCGTCCGGCGAGGTCCATACCGTCACCGACGTCGGCCAGGGGCTGGCGAAGACGGCGAGCCGCGTCAGGACCGGCGGCTCCGATGACTCGATCATCGGCAGATCGAGCACTGCAACCTGAACCGGTCCGATCGCAGCTGGAATTCCGGGTCGCGTCGGCCGCGGCGTCGACAGCGGCACGGAGAAGACTTCGGGATCGATGCTGCGGGCAGTGACTTGCCGCGCTTCGGCATCGAGCAGTGCGCTGATTTCGAATAGCCGTCTCCGCCCGTTGATCGTCACGGCGATCACATCGCCCGGCGTGAGCGACAGGCATTGCGGGCCGAGCGAGAACGCGGCGCTTTCGCGGCCGGCCCACAAATCCTGAAGCCAAACCTCGGTTCGGCGCATCATCGCCGCGTCATCGCTGACAACCGCGAGATCGGAGTGAACGCTTCGGTTCGAACCACCGTCCAGCCGGCGCGAGGTCACAGCAGAGCGCCTGTAATCCACCGTCCCGTCGGTAAAACCAAAGCGCGCTTCGCGCGGCAATTCGGTTTCCTGCGCGCGCGTGAGCCGCGCCAGCCCGCCGCCGTCCGTCAGCACCAGATCGTCATCCGAAAATTCCGCAACCGGCGCGCCGCCCCGCGAAACGAAGCGCAGCGTTCCGTCTGCCGCGGAGGCATCGAAGGCGTAAGCCCCGGCGAGCGGTTCGATCATGGCCCGCGGCGACATCGGCCGGTCGACCACGTAGCCGTCGCAGCTCTCGCGCAGCGCCGAGGTGTCGGCGCCGGTGACGCCGCAATCGGCAAGAAGCGCCTGCACCAGCGCGTCCATCGGCGCCGCGCCGAGACGGCCGGTGAGCCAATGCCCGGTCTGCCAGTTCGGTCCGTCGCTCTAGACCTCGGTCGCGGCGGGAAACGCCGGATATGGTCGCGCATCCCAGGTCCAAAGGTGGATCGCGGACGGCTCGATCATGCGGCTCCCATAGATCGGAGAGACGGGATTGTCGGCATCCGCCGCGCCGAGCGATGGATCCAGCTTGCCGAGAAAGGCTTGCAGATAGCGGCGCTGGACCAGATCATCGCGGCTACCGCTCGAGAAATACGGCAGGTGGTTTTCCGACGATTTGGGATCGGGAAACACGTTCGGTTGGTTGGCGCCTTTATCTACCGCCGGACAGCCGACCTCCGTCAGCCAGACCGGCTTGCTTTGCGGCGCCCACGCGGTCGGGCTTGGAAGCTCGACCCCGCCGACCCGCTCATAATGCGCTGACGACCACCACGACTTGATGTCCTTGACGCGGAATGTCCACGGCTTGCCAAGTCCATCGGTAATCGGCGTGCGGTTCTGCGCGGCGCGCGCCGAGTCATCTGTGTAATACCAATCGAAACCCTCGCCGCCATAGACATTCTCCGCGAGGTAATCGAGATCATAGGTCGAGGTTGCGACGCTTGCGTCCAGATGTCCGGCCTCGTCACGCCAGTCCGCGAGCGGCGCATAGTAGTCGATCCCCACGGCGTCGATCGCACTGCACGCCCACAGCGGATCGAGCGGAAAGCGAACCTCGGACGCACCGGCGTCAACGACATCCGCGCCATATTCTGTCCAGTCCGCGCCATAGGTCACGATCGTCGACGAGCCGACGATGGATTTCACGTCCACCGCAAGCGTCACCAGCGCATCGACGGCAGGATAGATGCCGGCCCCCGAGCGCACGCGCGTCAACGACCGCAACTCCGAGCCGATCAGAAACGCATCGACGCCTCCCGCGGAGGCCGTCAGGTTGGCATAATGCAGGATCATGGCGCGGTAGTTCCAGCTTCCACTCGTGAAGAAGCTGGCGACCTGCGTCGCCGCCGGCGCGGTGCCCTGCGGCGAACCCGTTTGTCCCGGCGCGGGATCGCAAGTGATGCGGCCGCGCCAGGGATAGGCTGGCTGCGACGAGGCTCCGCTCCACGGATCGCTCAGGCCGTTACCGGCCGGAAGGTCCATCATGATGAAGGGATAGAACGTGACCTTGAGGCCGCGCGCCTTCAGTTCCGCGATCAGATGCCTCACGCTGGCGTCCGACGGCGTGCCGCCGAAGGCCGGACGACCATCGACCTGTGACACCACATAAGCGCTTTCTCGTGTCACCCCCGCCACCGACCAGTCGCTGCCGCGCGTGATCTTGCTCGCGCTGTCGACGCCGGGACGCACCACGCAACTTCCGGCGCGAAGGTCCGATCCGAACCACGCCACCACTACGGCCACGCGTTCGAGATTGGGGCACATGCCCTGCAAGTCATCGAGCGCCGCGATCACGTCGGATTCGGCATTCATCACATGCCGGTTTTCCGGCGCCGACTGACCCGGACCGAGCGACCGCACGACGGCGGACGGCTCATAGCCGAATTCGGTGGTGCCGGGGATCAGCGTCACGGCACGTACCATCCGTTCGAGTTGGCCTATGGGGCGGATGATCTCGAACGAGAGCTGCGGAATGCGGTTGCCGAATTTTGCCAGCGGCATCCGCTCGAACACGACATAGGCGAGCCCGCGATAGGCCGGCGCGTTGCTCGCCCCTTCTTTTGCGACGATCAGGTCGTCCGGAGCCTGATCCTCGGTGCCGCGATGGACCCGGAAGCTCAGGCCGGAAACATCGAGAGGGCTGCCGTCGGCCCAAATCCGCCCGACACGGCCGATGACGCCGTCGCAAAGACCAACCGCGAAATTAGCGAAATAGCTGTAAGTGGTGGTCGTCGTGCTCGGTCCGCTGAACAGGCCGCCCTTGCCGCCGGACGACGAGGTTTCGCTGTTGACGGCCTCTTCGAGCCGCGTCGCCCAGATCACCTGACCCGACAGCCGCGCGCGTCCGTAAACGCGCGGAATCGGCGCGCCCTCGGTCGAGGCCATCACATCGAGATCGGCGAGGCGCGGCCCGACGATCGTCTGGTTTCCTGGCCCGAACAGCTTACGATCGACGACATTTCCGATCAGCGCGCCGGCGAGGCGTCCGGCAATTGCACCGGCCGGCCCGAACAACGCGCCAGCGGCGCCGCCTGCGACGGAAAGAACCAGCGCTGCCATCAGTCCGAAACTCCGGGAAAACGAAACGCGTAAGCCAGCCGTCGCCGCCACCACGGCGCAAGCACGATCTCGCAGACGGCCGCGCCGTCATGCGCATGAATCATGGTGCGCTCGCTGGAAGCGATCGCGACATGCTTGGCGACAAACCCGTCACGCCACCGAAACAGCAGCACGTCGCCCGCTTCGAAACCGTCGCACGTGACCGGAACGAGATCGCGCAGCGCCGCCGCGGCCAGTGTCTCGTCGCCTTTTGCTTCGGCCCAGTCCGGCGCGTAAGGCGGCGGCGCTTCCGGCTCATCGCCGATGCAATTGCGCCAGACGCCGCGCACGAGGCCGAGACAGTCGCAGCCGATCCCCTTGAGCGAGGCCTGATGCCGATAGGGCGTGCCAATCCAGGCGCGGGCTTCCGCGACGATGGCCGCGCGGGTCGAATACGCGCAAGTCACGAGCGGCTCCTTCACAACGCCTTGCTGCCGTTGCCGTTGTCGGGCGAACCGGGCAGCGGATAGCTGACGACGAAATCGTTGCCGGGAATCTGCGGAAAGCCGCGAAAATTGTCGGTGTTGGCAAAGCGGTCGCGGCAGGTCGCGAAACTCTTGTCGCAGCCGGCGGTGATCACGAAGCTGTCGCCGATGGCTATCGGCTCCGCCATCGCCTGCCACAGCGATATCAGCGCCTCACCCGCGACGACGCGGTGCTGTTTGACTTCAATCGCAAGCCCGGCATTGGCCCCGCTGGTCCAGTTCAATCGCCCCGCTGTGAACCAGCCGCCGGCAAAGCCAACAAGGCCCGAGACGGCAAGGATCGACGTTCCTTCGATTGCCGTGACCGTCCCACTGCTGCGAAAGGTTGAGCTGGTCAGATCGACACGGCATTTTCCGTCGCCAAGATCGACACCGCACCGCGCCGTAAACAGGCGTCCGCTATCCTGCGTCAGCGCATCCGCGAGCCCGCGCAATTCCGCGGTGAACGCGGCCCCCTCGCGCCGGACCTCTCCAATGGTGCCGCGGGCGATCAGGATCTTCAGCGAGACGTCGCTCCAATCAACCAGCCAGGTCGCAACCTCGGCGGCGTCGTAACGTCCGGCGGAGAGATCGGCTTCGCTCAGAGTATCGTCCGAGAATGCCCCCGATATCTCGGCGCCATCGACAGCCAGATCGAAGCGGCTGGTGGCTTCCGACGCGGTAAAACCAGTTGCGGCGCGACAGACGACGCTGCCGATCGTCAGATCGCAATCGTGATCGGTGAAGCCGAGCACGACGCCGTCGCGCCGCGTCACAATCCAGCAGCGCGCCAGAGTGGTCGCGCCGGAATCGAGTTTTGCCTGAAGCGCGGAGGGAATGCTTCTCACGTGCGGATCTCCACCAGCGGAATCTTCGGAATGGCGCCGGCGGCGAAGGTCGCGAGATCGACTTCGAGATAGTCGGTGTCGAACCGCACCGGCACGTCGAAATTGAATCCGGCGGTGACAGCCGCTCCCGGCGGCGGCGTGTGCCCCGGAAGAAACGTCACAACGCCGGCGGTGGCGTCGCAGGTGAAGGCCGATCCCGCCACCATCTCGCTATTGGCAACCGCGACACGCACGCTGCCGTTCACCGGCTTGGCGATCACGCGCGCATAAGGCGCGAACGCGCCGCCATATGTCTTGATCAACTGAAACGTCGATGTCGTTCCGTCTCCTATTCCGATGACCTGATCGAGCGGCGAGATAACGCTCCCAGTCGTCGCGGAACCGCAATCCAGCCGGTCACGCCAGCGAAAGCCGTAAAGCCTTCCGCGCCGCTCCTCGAAGAAAGCAATAACAGCCTGCAAGGCATCCAGCGTCTTGACGCCGTAGCCGGCGTCAAAGCGCCGCCGCGACTGCGCCCAGCGCGCGTTGCGCGCCTCGCGGCCCGAGCCGAAGCTGACGATATCGGTTCGCCGCTCCGGCCCGCCCGCGCTCTTCAGCGCGACGTCGAGCGGAAACAGCACTTCGTGAAAGCTGGTCATGTGTCACAAGCTCCGCTGTCCTCGCGCCACCGCGCGCGCGATCTGGCCCGCGATGTAACTCTCGGAGCGGCGGAAGCTGTCGATGTCGGGCGTCGCGATCTGCACCGTGATGCTGTTACCGCCGCCCTTGCCGGAAACGCCAAGCCGGCCGTCGGACCCGCGCGCCAGCGGCATGATCGCTTCTGGTCCCGCCTCCCCGGCGAGACCAACGCCGCCATCCATCATCGGAAAATAGCTAGGCGTGCCGATCACGCCGCCTGTCGCGAACGGCTTGATCGAGCCAAGCGCGTTGGACGCGGTCGAACCAATGCTGCCAGCAAGCCCCGAAAATAGGCTGGAGATGCCGCTGGTCAGGCTCGCCGTCAGCGGCTTGAACGCCGCCGTCACGGCGAGACCCGAGACGCGCAGCGCCAGCGTCTTCAGCACGTCGTCGAACTGCTTGCCGCCGACGACCGATGATGAAAAAGCCTGCGTCATCGCTCGTGCAAAACCGCCTGCGCTGATCGTCAGCGCCTGGGTCTTTGCGGTAAGGCCATCCAGCGTGCTCGACGTATCCTGCAAACTCGTGTCGTCAGTCATCGCGTCCTCCCTTGGGCGGCGCATCCGGAAACCGTGCCTGCAATTCATCGAGCTCGGCCCGCGCCAGCGGCGCGGTCGCATACCCCTGGATCGCGCGGATCGCCTGCGCCAGTTCGCGCGGCGTCATCCGCCAGAAATCATCCGGCGCAAGACGCAACACGCCGAAGCCGAAGCCCATTGCCTGTTGCCACGGGAACGGCTTCATGGAGCCCCACTCTCGTCGAAGGTCGCGCCGATCAGATCCGCCGCGATCCTGACGAAGCCGGCCGCGCCGCCCTCCACCGTCATCACGGCCACATCATCGTCGCTGACAGCCTCTCCCGCACCGCGCAGGCCTGCGCCGATGATACGGATCAAGTCGCGCGACGACACTCGCCCCGAACCGAACCGCTCCGCGAGCGTCATCAGGTCGCCAGCGCCGAATGCGGATTCAAGCTCCGCCAGGGCGCCCAGCGTCAACACCAGCGTGCGCTGTCGTCCGCCAAGCTCGGCACCGATCTCACCGCGATATTTGTTGGGCATTTGAATCCTTTCGTCTCACAGCGCCGTAAACGTCAGAGCGCCAGCGGACTCGAGCGAAAGATCGAACGTCACCTCGCCATTGTGTTCGCCCGCGAATTCGAGGCTTGCGATCTGGAACGGACCCTCGATGGCACCGAAGTCCGGCACCACCACCTGACAGTCATTGATCGTGCCGTTGAAGAATGCCTGTCGAACCAGCGCGTCGGATCCGGCGTCCTTGAACAGACCGCGTCCCGACAGCGACGCTCGCCTGACGCCGGCGCCCGCGAGCAACTCGCGCCAGCGGTCGGTCGATTCCGCGTTCGTGATATCGACAATCTCCGCGTTGAACGCGATCCTGCGGCTGCGCAGTCCCGCCACCGTGACGAAGCTCGAGCCATCGCTCATCTTCAGAAGCAGGTCCTTGCCTTTTTGTGCGCCCATGACGGCTCCTTGATTAGGTTGTGGGTTCGGTCACGGCACGGAACCGCACCTGTGTGTGATAGGTGCGGCCGTCGGATTCGCGCCGGATGTCGGCGACCGCGAAGCGGAAATTGACCAGCCGGTGAGCGACGAGCGTCAGTGGCGCGTCGTCGAGAGCCTGCAACACCGCGCCGGCGATGGCATGAGCTTCGCTTTGGCCGCCTTGACGGGAACGCGCATGAAGCGTGATCTGGTGCTCCTGTGTCGGCCCCTCGTCAACCGATGCGTCGGTGATGCGCGCCTCGCCGATCGAAACGTAAGGCAACAGCGCTCCGCGCGGCGGCTCGTCATAGACCCGCTTGCCGCCGAGCACGGCCTGAAGGCCGCTGTCGGCCGCGAGCGCATCGTGAACGGCAGCGCGAAGCGCTGCATTGGCGCTGGTCATGATGATGTCCTTTTCGAGAATGCGAGAACGATCAGAGCGAATGGACGCGGTAGCTCGCGATCATGGCGCCGACGCTGGCCGGCATCATCGCGACGCTCTGGCCGATGGCGATAAGGCTGCGGTTCTCGTACCAGTGCGCCACGAGCGTCCGCACCGCATGGCGGAGCACATCAGGCACGTCGGTCGCGCTCGTACCAAATCCGATCTCGACATCGAGCTCGATGCCGGCGCTGGCGCGGCCCGGCAACACCCAGGCGGACGAAACGATCACGCCTGCCGTCTTGTCGAGAACGAACGTTCCGACGTCGATCGGTGCGGCGATCCCCGCAGAGTCGTAGACGCGCGCCGCGGTGAGCGCCCGTAGCGGTCCTCGGCCCAGCTTGATGCGGCCGTCATTCGGCCACTGGTCCAGCACCAAGCGCCAGGTCTCCGCGATCAGAGCACAGCGAGTCATCGCTTCGACATGGCTTCGTGCCGCCGCGATCAGCGACGCGATGATCGCGTCGTCGTCATCGTTCTCCGCGCGCAGGAAGCTCTTGGCCTCTTCGACCGACCATGGTTCGACCGCAGGTCCGGTCAGGAGTATCGACGGCATCGGATATCCTCGCTGTGACGATGCATATGTTGACAGACACGCGACGCGATGGCTCACATCGCTGCATGATTCAAAAATTCATTCGTTTGGCTGCAGCCGCGACAGCCGTGATGCTGACGCACCCTGCCCTTGCCATGGTCGGCGGCGGCGGCGCGCCTTCGCCTGCGGTGGCGAACGCAGTCGTCACCATCGTCGGCTCGCGCGGCTCATCCTGCACCGGCACGCTGATCGCGCGCGATATCATCCTGACCGCCGCGCACTGCATCGCACCCGGCGTCACCACCAAGATGGTGGACTACAAGAGCCAGCCGCCGCGCCTGCTCGATATCAAGCGCGTAGCCGTGCATCCGCAGTTCAACCCGCAGAGCGTGCTCGCGCACCGCGCCACCGCCGACATCGGCTTGTTGCAACTCGCCGCGCCGCTCGCTGTGCAACCCTTCCGGATCGGCGGCGCGTTGATGCCGATCAACGTCGGTCAGCGCCTCACCGTCGTGGGCATGGGCGTCGCAATCGTTGGCGACGGCCGCAGCGGCGGCGTGGCTCGCGCGGCGAGTCTTGCGGTAACGGGGCAGCCCGGCACCTTGCAGATCCGTCTGGTCGATCCCGCAACCCATAATGCGCGCACGGGCCTCGGCGCCTGCACCGGCGATTCCGGCGCGCCGGCGATGCTCGACTCCAGCAGCGGCGCTATCATCGTCGGTGTCGTGAGTTGGTCGACAGGACCGAACAACGCGTCAGGCTGCGGCGGCCTTACCGGCGTCACGCCGCTCGCGCTCTACCGCGACTGGATTCTGACAACGGCGCGAAGCTGGGGCGCTGGGATATGAAAAAGGTTCGTCCCTCACTTCGGAATGTAGCTGCCTTCATCGAGCCTTCTGATAGCCGTCGCCGCCTCCCCGTTCTGTGGCTCGATGCCGGATTCACGGATACTCTCAAGAGCATTGCGAGCCAAGTCCGGATAGAGCGCGAGGAGCGAACGCGCCGTTGCCAACCGAACCTGAACGTTCGAATGTGAAAGCAGCGGCAACAGCGCCCTTCGCTGATCGCCAGGCATCTCCTTAAGCTCCGCCCTTATACGCTCCATCTTTTTGTACAAGCGACTGTACTTAGCATTGTCGATCACATAGATCGCATCATATTGCGCAAGGCCGATCTCGACGAACTGAGTGACGAGACTTTGTACTCGAGCGTCGTCCCATTGAACGGAGGTCATCACCTACTCCTTTACGCGCAGGATATTCAACTCCTCTCGCATTTGCTCATTCCAGCTCCTGCCGCGAAGATAGTCCCGTGGCGATAAATCACCATAATCCGGGCTAGGCGTAGAGTACCATCCATTGATGCGAAGATGTTCGACCTTTGAAATCCACGCCGCATTCTCCGCTCTATCGCAACTTGATGGCGATGACGTTGCGAAGCTGGCGGAGGCCGTGAGCTACGTCGGCTTGAAAATTCCACGATCAAGGTTAAGCAAGCACATGCCGGCATCGCCAGATTGAGGTAACCATCGCGAAGATGCAATAGCCTCAATTTTCCTGCGAGCCTCGTCAGACACAACAGCCAGCGTGAGCTTGGCTGCCTGCAGCTGAACCTGCATGTTGGGGTGGTTATAAAGCGCTATCAATGCGCGTCGTTGATCGCCTGGACGTCCTTTCAGTTCTTCCGAGACTTCCATCATTCGATCGAAGAGACGATTGAATTTTGTGAGTTCGTTGCCGAGAAGCGCGTCATCCTGTGCGGCAGTGATTGCCGCAAATCGAACGACCAGCTGATCGACGGCCATTGCGTCGAGTCTAATTTTTCTGAAGATCATGGCTTGAGAAAGTATGTCCTTGAGGACATGCGCTCCAAAAAGGAAAGCGGCGCGATTATACTTAGCATTGTCAGACTACATAAATCGCATCATATTGCGCGATGCCGACCTCGATGAACTACGCAACGAGACTTTGTACTCGGGCGTCATCCGATTTGAACGGAGGTCATCACTTAAGCACTCCTTTACTGCGCAGAATCTTCAATCCCTCTTGCATCTGCTCGTCCCAACTCTTGCCGCGAAGATAGTCACGACAACGGCACGGAGTTGAAATGCGAGGATATAGGGAGCGAGCCGGTTTAATCCCGCTTCAATCCCGCCAGCTTCAAGTCACCATCCATGATGGCCAGTGCCATGCCGGCGTCGCCCGCCTGAGGCATCCAGTGGCTCTCGGCGATAGCCTCGATTTGCTGGCGAGCCTCAACGGGCAAAACCTCGCGCGTGTGTATCGCGGCTTTGAGCCTGACCTGCATATTTGGATGCTGATAAAGAGATGCAAGCGCCCGTCGCTGATCACCGTCCCGCTTCTTCAGTTCATTCGATAGTTCAACCATTTGTTTAAATAGGCGATTGAATTTTGAGGTCTGGCCCCCAAGCAATGCCTGATCCTGCGCAACACCGATCTCTGTAAAACGCTCGACGAGATCAGGAGAGCTCATTTCTTTCAAGTTGGCGCGTTTCATTGGCTTAGAACCTTGAATTTAACTAGAGCAAGGTTTGTCTCTGTCGTTCCTCACTTTGGAATATAGCTGCCCTCATCAAGCCCGCTGATTGCCATTGCAGCCTCTCCATCTTGTGGCTCGATGCCAGATCTGCGGATACTTTCAAGCGCATTGCGAGCCAAATCCGGATAGAGCGCAAGAAGAGAGTGAGCCGCTTTCAGTCGAACCTGTACGTTCGGATGGGAGAGCAGCGGCAACAGAGCCCTCCTTTGATCGCCAGGCATCTTTTTTAGCTCTGCTCTTATACGCTCCATCTCCTTGTACAAGCGATTATACTTAGCATTGTCGATTACATAAATCGCATCATATTGCGCTATACCGACCTCGACAAACTGCGCAACGAGGTTCTTCACAAGAGCATCATCCGGCTGAACAAATATCATTACTTGAGCACCCCATTCTTGCGCAGGATTTTTAGTCCTTCATGTGTCTGCTCATCCCAACTCTTGCCACGAAGATAATCTCTGGGCGACCGACCATTATATTGCTCGTTGGCCCTTGAATAGTAACCGTTGATATCGAGGTGCTTTACGACAGGAATCCGCACCGCATTTTCAGGGCTGTCAATCCGCACGCGCCCGAATTGCAGCCTGTTTTGCGCGAGTTGACCAACGATGTGATGATCCTGGCAGCCGGGCTCGCTGGGCAGCTGCGCGCGGGCTTGCAACTCCTCGAGCGTGCGCGGCGGATCATTTGCTGATTTGATCGCCGCCGTCTCTCCTCTAAGTCCCTCGGCTTGCCGCAGCGCCTCGAAAACTGAGTCAGCGGCAGGCGACATAGGACCGACGACGCGAAGATATTTAATCACTCGGCGAATAAGCTCGATCGGTCGTTCCCCTGGCTTCCGGGCAGCTGGTGGAATCTCCGGCGGTTCTTCGGTGGACGGCGGTTCTCCCGCGAGCCGCACGCCGTCGATCGTGTTATCGCGCGGCGTGATCTGAAAGAGGCCGAGACTGCCTCCTCCTGCGCCGCCATCCGTCCATTGCCCGCCATCGGAATTGCCCGCCGGCACACGCGGCTGGTTTGGATTGTATTTCCAGGCCAACGTCGGAAACGCTTTGGCTACATCTGCGCCGGGCGGGAGAAACCGCGCGGCGTCAGGACGAACCCAACGTGCCGCATCCGGCCGCAGCCATCGTGATTGCTGATGGCGCAGCCAGGCTTCGTGATGCGATGGCATGGAAGTATGTTCTTGAGGAACGATATGCGCTCCAAAAAGAAAGCGGCGCGCCAAAGAAGCGCGCCGCTGAATTTCCGGTCATGCTTGAACGCAGGCGCGAAACGCGCGGCAACGCTGGCGCTCTACCGCGACTGGGTTCTAACAATGGCACGAAGCTGGGGAGCGTGGATATAAGTTACGACAAGCCCTATGGTCCATCAGCTCGGCTTGAATGTGCCATTATCGAGAAGCTCAAGACACATCCCAGCATCCCCAGCTTGCGGCATCCAATGTGTCTCCGCGATAGACTCGAGTTGCTGTCTTGCTTCGATCGGCAAGACAGCAAGCGTATGCTTGGCCGCTTTAAGCCGCACCTGCATGTTTGGATATTCGTACAGCCTTACAAGACTACGGCGATGATCCCCTGTGCGCGCCTTCAGCTCGTTGGAGACATCACTCATTAGCTCGAACAACCGATTGAATTTCGCGATTTGCCCACCGAGCAGCGCTTGATCCTGCTCAACACCGATCTGCGCAAATCGATCAACAAGGTCTTCTGTTGATACGTCAGCCAAGCGAACCCGTTTGACGTTCATGGCTTTAATACCTTAAACCTTACAAGAGCCTGCAGGCCAACCCGCCGACGCGAATCCCAGCCCTTGTCCGCAAGATACTGACGCGGCGAGAGCCCGCCAAATTCTTCGGTGCTGGTCATATACCAGCCTGTTGTTTGATAATGCGTCAACCGTGGAATACTGACAAGATTGGATGGATCGTCGATCTCGCTGCGGCTATAGCCGAACCGCTCTGCCCACGTCTGCTCGACGATATGATGATCATCGTAACCTGGCCGCTTCAAACCGACATTGGCTTGTAATTCGTCAAGCGACTTCGGTTCGTCGCGCGCCGCTTGAACCAGATCACGGTAATCCTTGAGCCATTCCGCATTGTTCATTGCGCCCGTGTAAATTTCGCCTGCGAGCCCTCCGTGCCGAACCAGCCAACTAGCGGCCGCACGGAGATAGCTCGTTCGTTCGGCGCTTGTGCTAGGTTGCTTTGGCGGAATTTGCGGCGGCTCGTCACTCGGAATGCCGGGTCCGTCATCCGGCGGCCAATCACCCGCGAGTTGCACGCCGTCGATCATGTTATCGCGCGGCGTGATCTGAAAAAGGCCGAGACTGCCTCCTCCTGCGCCGCCATCCGTCCACTGGCCGCCGTCCGGATTTCCGACCGGCACGCGCGGCTGGTTTGGATTGTATTTGCGCGCCAGTCTGGGAAACGCTTTGGCAACATCCGCTCCGGGCGGAAGAAAGCGCGCGGCGTCGGGACGAATCCAGCGTGCCGCATCCGGCCGCAGCCATCGCGATTGCTGATGGCGCAGCCAGGCGTCGTGATGCGGTGGCATGAAAATATGTCCTTGAGGAACGACGCGCGCTCCAAAAAAACGGCGCGCCAGAAAGGCGCGCCGCTGAATTTCAGGTCATACGCGGGGGCCTGCGTGAAGACACGCTTCGCGGTTTGGTCCGGCCATGACGCCGGATGCAGGACCGGCGACCTTCCTTAGCTCGCTGCGAACTTCATCAGCTTGATGGCATCGAAGTCCTGCACGCCGCCGCCGACGCGCTTGGTGGTATAGAACAGCACGTAAGGTTTTGCCGAATAGGGATCGCGCAACACGCGCACGCCGGCGCGGTCCACCACGAGGTACCCGCGGCGGAAATCACCGAACGCGATCGACAGCGAATTCGCCGCGACATCCGGCATGTCTTCGGCCTCGACCAGCGGGAAGGTCATCAGCGAGGCGCGTCCGCCAGCCTGCGCCGGCGGCTGCCACAGATAGGCCCCGCCGGTGTCCTTGAACTTGCGGATCGCGGCTTGCGTTTTGCGGTTCATGATGAAAGCAGCATTCTGGCGATAGCCAGCCTTCAGCGCATAGATCAGATCGACCAGCGCATCCGACGGGTTGCTCGAGGCGAACGCGCCGGCCGCGCCGCTGGCAACGTAACCCAGCTTGCTCCACACCCACGAGCCGTTCGCAACCGTATCGGATTGCAAAAAACCCTTCGGCTGGTTAGTGCCGTCACCGTTAACGAACGCCGCGCCTTCCTGCACCGCGAAGGTCAGCTCGACTTCTTGCGCGATCCACTCGTCAATGTTGACGGCGGAATCGTCAAGCAGCGTCGCAGTCGCCGCGGGCATGGCGTAAAGCTCCATCGCCGGGAAGCTCAAGGCATCCAGCGTCGGCGAGGTGGTTTGCGTTCGCGAGTCCGTCTCACCGACCCAACCCGTGGCGGGACCCGCGGTCATGAACGGCTTCTTGTAGACATTGCCCGAGATGGTGCGAACCGACGCGAGCGCGCGGATCGGCGAAATCGCCGCCAGGCGTTGCCCGATTTCGTGCTCGAGTTCGACCGGCACGAGATAACCGCCATCCGGATTGGAGCCGACCGACATCGCCTTGGTCTCGAGCGCGCGCAAGGCGCCGGTCTCGCCGCCACGCACGTAAGCCTCGAAGGCGCTTTTGTGCTCGCGGGAGCCAGCATCCCTGAGGATTCCAGCGCGGCCTTCGAGCGCCGGGCGAGCGCTCTTGAGCGCCAGTTCATCCATGCGCCTGTGCTGGGCATCGAGCGCGGCATTGATGCGATCGACCTTCTCCTCCAGCAGTACGTCGCCGCGCTTTTGCTCCAGCCTTGCCAGGCGCTCGTCGTTGGCCGCCTTGAATTCCTCGAAGGTGACGCGGAAGTCGTCGTAGCCGCCGCGGACGGCACCACCGGATTTATGCTCCGGCGCGATGTCGGTGATATCGAAGTCCATTCATGCTCTCCTCAGTGATAATAATTTCGCCCCGTCGTGTCTGACGTTTGAGACTTGTTTGACCTCAAGACCTGTTGACCCCAAGACCCTGTTGACCCCAAGGCTTCTCTGACACCCAAGACTTGCGCGCGGTTGTGCGCTACAATGGCTTCCGGCAACGGCAGCACGTTGAGGCGAACCATGCGATTTCTGATCTTTGTCTGGATAACTCTGGCCGTCGCCTCGGCCGGAAGCGCGTGGTATGCGATGCAGCCCTTGAGGCGGGTCGTCGCCTGGTTCGCGATCGCCGCCTGCGTCGTCCTGTTGGCGGCGTTCGGGATATCCTTCGTAATGCTGAGCGCCAGCGCCGAAAAATCGCTGCTGTCGATAGTGCTTTATCTTTTGAACTGGAGCATGGCCACCGGTGGCGCGGCGATCTGCGTCGGAGCCATCGCAGGCCTCGCGCTGGCGCTGGCGTTCAAACGGTGATCCGATATGTCCGCAGGCGAACCCGCGACAGGATACCGTCCGCGCCGATTACAAAATAGCGGCTGCGAGCCGAAATCGGACTCTGGAAGCCATGAGATCAGATTTTTGGAGCCTTTCCGCTTCTGATGGAATCAGAAGCGGAACTGTCAGATCTTGATCTGATGCCTTTCCTTCACGCGTGCGAACGCGTGTCTACCGGCCCTTGCGTTTCTCGCTGTCTCCTAATCGATCGCGTCCCGTATCAGCGTCAATACCCCGCGTATGTTGTCAAAGAAGTAGTCGGCCCCGGCATCGTTCCATATCCGCCCCAACTCGGCGTCCGTAAGGTTTTGCGCGAGCAATTCCTGCAGAAAGCGCTTGACGATCGCTTGATCCTGTTTGTTCGAATATCCCAGGGCCAGCGCAACCCACTCTTCCATCGAGGAGACTTCAGCGCTGCTGCCCTGATAGAAGCATTGGACCACGTGGTCGAACTCTTTCGGAACCAACATGACCTCTCCTTGCTATTTGCTAGGTTCGTTTCTGGGATAGGCCGTTATCACGCTGAAACCCCTGGCAGCGCGTGGATCATGTACGATAGATACGCCGACCCCATAGGTGTCTCGGAGGTAAGGCACCGCATCGACGTCTTCCCTGAAAGCCTCGCGGCCGGCTAACCGCCCAGTCGCCACGGCCTCGACTTGATCAGGATTCCGCTCAAGTGTCCGGTTGACGAAATCGTTTGCACTTTCTACGGAGACGAAAGATCCGTTCGTTGATGCCGCCGCCGCCATCCGTCCACTGTCCGCCGTCCGGATTGCCCGCCGGCACGCGCGGCTGGTCCGGGTTGAACTTGCGTTGAAGCGCCGGATAGACATCACGAGGATCAATGCCGGGAGCGAGAAAGCGCGCGGCGTCCGGCCGGATCCATCTGTAGGCATCGGGCCGCATCCAGCGCGCGCTGCGCGGCTTCGAATATGCCAGCATGATTTGACATCAGCGCGCTCCCGCCAACTGCGCGCGCACCGCGCCGTGAAGCGTAGCGCGCCGCGCTTCCCTTCCGCGCAGAGACGCCGAAACCATCGCCGAACGCGGGCGGAGCTGCGGTGCCGGTTCATCCGCGGCCTCCGTCATGCTCCGCCAGCCGCGCTCGGCCTGTGTCCGCACGCGTGAGCGCGGCGACTGGGTTGTCGCCTGCTTCACCGCGCGGACACGCGCTCCCGCCAGCAGCGGGAACGTGACGATGGAAATCTCCCACAAGTCGACCTGATAGAGATGGCGCACGCGCGTGCGCGGATCGATTCGACCACGTACGGTGCGATAGCCGATCGACAGCCCGTCCACCGCGCCAGCCTCGACCAGAGAAAGTAATTCGCGCGCGCGCATCACGTCGGGAATCAACTTTCCCCGCACCCACAGGCCACGAAAATCCTCGCGCAGTTCGAGCCAGACGCCGACCGGCTCGGCGGGATCATGCTGAAACAGCATCGGGATCCTGCGTAGCCCCCGGGTCTTCAGCGTCTGCGTGAACGCACCGGGCATCATCATGTCGCGCGCCTGATCGATCTCGCCGAACAGGCTGGCATAACCTTCGACCGTGCCGTCGCCGGAGAACGACAGACGCGAGACGGATGACAACGGAGCATGCATGATCGGCCTCGCAACAGGCGGGGAGGATGTCTGAAATTCGTAACAGGACGTTGTGCGCCACGCGCCCATCAGGGCACCGGGCGTCACTGGATGAACGCTATCCCTTGCGGTTGCGCTTCACCGGCTTGCGCCGCGTCTGCGATTTGGCACGAGGCGCGCGAGCCGCGGGTGGCTTGCGCTGAACGCGATCAAGATGCGCGAGGAATTCGCGAAACACGGTGAGATGATCACGCGAGGATTTCGTTTCGGCGCCGAATGACCGTAACACGCTGTGAAGGGTATCCATCAGTCCAGATCCTCTTTGAGGTTTCCGGCGCGGCGATGCGCCTTGCGGTTGAAGCGCTGCAATTCGCGAACGAAATCATCGAAACGGCGCGAGGCCGCAGACAGTTCGCGAAGCGTGAACAGCAGACCCGCGCTCGCGGCGCTCGCCCAAAGAAACAGCGCGAGATGCGCAAGATCGCCGCGCTCGCTGAAGATGCGGATGAGGTCCGGCATGACGATCTTTCTCGCCTCTTTCCCTTGCGGAAAATGGCTGCTTACTCCAGCCTGTCGCCGCCCTCGATCGGTGCATAGCCGACCGCTTCGCGCTTTTCGTTGAGCGTAAGAAACGCCGCGTTGCTGACTCGTTCCCACAATGCCGCACGATCGGCGGCCAGCGCGTCGATCCTGTCGGTGTCGACGACGATACGGATTCTCTCGCCGAATTGCGGCGACAGCCATTGCGCGAATGAGTTACCGATACGGGACGCCGGCGGAAGAACGGTCTGACGAAAGAAGCAGCGATTGGCCTCCAGGAAATTTGCATAGGTGTTGTCGCCGGGAATGCCGAGCATCATTGGCGGCACACCGAAAGCGAGTGCAATCTCACGCGCGGCCGTGTGCTTGGCCTCCAGGAAGTCCATGTCCTTCGGCGTCAGCGACATTGTTTTCCAATCGAGTCCGCCTTCGAGCAGCAGCGGCCGGCCGGCATTCACCGCGCCCTGATAGGTGTCGGTCAACTCGCGCTTGAGCCGATCGAACTGTGAATCCGACAGCACCGCGCCTTCCGGCCCGGAATAGACCAGCGCGCCGGACGGCCGCGCCGCGTTGTCGAGAAGCGCCTTGTTCCATTTCGATCCGGCGTTGTGGGTGTCGATGGCGACAGCAGCAGGCTCGATCGGCGCAAGACCGTAGTGATCGTCGAGCGGATGAAAGAATGTCAGGTGCAGGATCGGCGGCACCACGGATGACGCTTGATCGAAGCGCACGCTGCGCCCGCCGACGCTATATTCATACGCTTCCGCCCAGCCCTCGGAGCCGGGCACCACCTTCATGCGATCGGGCCGCAGCGCATGAAGCTCCCGAACCGCCCCGTCAAGAGCGACGGTTTCGACATAGGCATTGCCTGCCAGCAGCAGATGCGACACCAGCATCTCGAGAAATGCGCCGCCGTCCTGCCGTGTATTGGGTCGCGCGAGCAGCAGCGACAGCGGATGCGCTTCGTGTTCCTGCGCGCCCTCGAACACGAGGTAGCTGCAGGACGCAACATTCTCCGCAATCAGCCGCACCGCGCGATGCACGATGGGGTTGGTTAGATATCCTTCGCGCGCCAGCGCAGCATAATCGCGTGGTGTCCAGCGCGCGCGGCCGCCACTCTCGAAGGCGAGCAGTCTGGCCGTGCGGCTGGCTTTTGTCTCGGGCGGGGTGAACATGTTTTTCAAGCGCAAGCGCATGGCCATTTTCCTGTTATGTCGTGGCTGCAACGCAGCGCTCTGTGCGGCATTGCAGTTCCCTCTCAGAACCCCCTCACCCGCGGCTGAGCACGCGGTGCGAGCGCCAGCGATGTCACCGCCCACACCAGGGCGTCGAGCCGGTCGGGCGAGCGCCCGGACGACAGGCCGGACAGAGCGAAATCACACATCTCGTCTTCCAGCGCGGCGAAGCTACCGGCGTGCCTGACGCGGCCTTGCTCGTAGAGCGTCGCCACCGGCTCGGCGCGCAGCCATTTGCCGCGAGTCGCGCGCACCGCGATCACGGGCACCTCCGCGTCGACCTCCGCGATCACGGCTTTCACCATGTCGCCGCCCTGATTGACTTCCGCCACCAGCGCATCGGCCTCACACCGCCGCCACAGCGCGATCGCCTTCGCCGCCCACAGCGCCGGGGTCACGCCTGCCACGGTCTCGTCGGCAATCACGTAAACAGTGCCGTCCGCGGCTTGCCCCGCCGCGACAATGCCGCAGGCGTCCGCGCGCTTGCTTGCGCTCGCCGGCGGATCGACCGCGACCACGATGCGTTGCAACGGCGGCGCCTCGTGCACGCGACATCGCTCCAGAAGCGTACGCGATCACAGCGCATCCGGCCGATCCTCGATGATTTCGCCATCAAGCTCCTGACGTCCAAGCCGCGTTCCGGCGTAGCGCGCCATCACGCCTTGCAAGAAGGTCGGCGCCAGATTGAAAGCATTCGCTTGCGTCGGCGCGCGCGTCACCACGCTCGCCCGGTCGTTCATCAGGCGTTTCAAAAGCGCGGTCGGCCGCGGCGTCGTCGTGATGAGCTGGCGGGGCTGCGATCCCAGCCGCAAGCCGAACTGCAGCATATCGAACGCGGCTTCCGCGTAGCGCCACTTCGCCATTTCGTCGGACCAGGCACAGCCGAACTGCGGCCCGCGCAGGCTTTCGGGATCTTCGGCCGAGAACGCCTGCGCCACCGCGCCGTTGTTCCACTCCAGCCGCTTGCGCGACGGCGACCACGATGGCCGCTCATGAGCGGCGTGAACCGCGAGCAACCCGGAGACGCCTTCGATCATCACCTCGCGCGCGTCATGCTCGGTCTCGCCGACCAGTGCGATGCGCGACACCGCCTCGCTGGCGAACGGCGGCAGACCCAACGCCTGCGCACGAATCCATTCAGCTCCTGCGCGGGTCTTTCCGGCGCCGCGGCCGCCAATCATCAGCCAGATCAGCCACGGCGCGCCGTTCGGAGCGAGTTCGGAAGGCCGTTGATGCGGATGCGCGAAAACATCCCACTGTCGGGCAAGAAATCCGAGTTCCGTCTCACTCATGCTCTCCAGCAGGAGCCGGCGTTGGCGCGGCGACCATTTGCTCCAGTCGGCGCGAAAGCGCGCGCCGGAACTCGTCAAGGTCGCGGGGCACGGCGTCGTCATCGGCTGGCTTCACCTTCTCCTGACCTGCGCGCAGCCGCGTCACCTCTCCCGAGCGTACGCGCGAGACTCGCCAGCGTCCGGGCACGGCGCTCGGCCTCCGTGCGCTGCTGCGGTTTCAGATGGCTGCCGCCGACGATCACCTCGATCAGGGACAGCTCGCGCTCAATCGCGCGCGTCACCCTCTCAATCAAAAGCGCGCCTGTCGCCGGCGGCGGATCGTCGACACGCTCGACTGCGGTGCGCTTGATGCGCGGGCTTGGTTGATCCTTGCGGCGGGCGGTTGTCGGCCGCTTGCGCTGCCGCTTCAATCCGGCCTTTGCCGCATCGTCGTCTTCATCAACGATAACGGGGACATCATCAACGTACCGTGTGGTGGCAGCGATTGTCGCCTTGCGCGCGAGAACGGCGGCGCGGGTCTTGCTGGGAGGCGACGTTCTAACCGCGCTTCGCTTTATCGCCGCTTCGGCCGGCGTGAGCGGCTTATTCTGCTCCGATGACGACGACGCTTTCTTCTTCGATGCTGAGGACGTTCCGGTCCTGGATGGCGTCAGCTTTGAGCGAGAGGCAACGCGCCCCGCCGCCGGCTTTCGTGCCGGCTTGCCGGTTCGCGTCGCACACATGAAGATCAAGAACTCCCTTCAAGCGGACCCAATGCCGCTGAATTCCTGGATTAGCTGGATTGCGATGAAGATTTCGGGTCCCTTGGCCGGCTTCATCCCCGCCGACCAAAACCGTATTTTTTATTGTGTAGACCCTTGAGTCCCACTCTCACTGATGGACGAATACGAGCCACGTTACGCAAAGGATCAACGCGACCAGACCGGTGCTGATGGTCGACAGCAAAAGGGCGGGAAGCTCAGGCTCGGACCGTCGCATCTCCATGGATGTCTTCACAGTTTGACTGTGTTTTTCCGTCGTCATGTTCGTTCTCCCCCACGGTCCGCCATCGCATGCCAATTGTTCAGGACAACAGCAGACTCCCTGCGATGTTCCGTGCAAAAAAAGAGCCGTGGTTACGACTCGCTATGAGCTTCATCCGGGAATTCCCGGCAATGTTCGTTTGACGGTTTCGTCAGCCGCGCGATCAGAAAGCATCGCGTGATGTCTCGGCGCAACTGTGGAGCATGGCGTAAACCTACTCCGGCAGCGTCACGCTGTCAAGGTATATTTTCCTAGGAAAATTTACCTGTCGTCTAGCCTTATTTCAGCAGCCCGTTCAGCGTGTCGAAGCGGTCCTTGAGCGAACTGCCGATGCCGGTGACCGCGGCCACGATGACGATGCTAATGCCGGAAGCAATCAGGGCATATTCGATCGACGTGGCGCCTGTTTCGTCCCGCAGAAAATCCGACGCAAGTTTTGGAATGAGGTGCAACGCCAACTCCAGCCTTTGAATCCCCGCGGATGCTCCAATAGTGATCGGGCGCAGCGCGACAACCTTTCAAAAATAGGATGCTAGAGTTGAAAGATTTCTCGGAGCCTAACCGACACTCTGAAAGAATGCTTAAGAGCGATAGCAAAAGTTGCGTGCGGATCAAGCCGGGGGGCCGGTGAGCGGCCGTTCCTCCATTCGCACCAGCAACAGCGCGGCCCCCGCCAGCATCGCGGCTGTGGCGGCGAATACATAGCGAAATGCGGTCGTGAGGTCGGAGGCGGAGATTACACCGACCCGACCGCCGCCCTCATTGCCGATCGAGGCATCGGTTCCCAGCGCCATCAGCAGGATGGCGGCAAATGCAGCGACGGCGAACGAGGAAACCAACGCGCGAAAAAAATTCATCGCGCCGGTGACGGTTCCGACCTGCTGACGCGCCACCGCGTTCTGCAGCGACACCACGCTGACGGGAAATATCGTGCCGAGGCCGAAGGCGAACAAGGATAGCAACGCAAGCAGCGGCCATAGAGGCGGCGTCACCACAGCCAGAATCGCGGCCACGACGGCGGCAAATGTGGTCCCCAGTACCGCGACCCGCTTGTAGTGAAGGGTACGCGTCATGGAGCGGCCCGCAAGCGCCGCCCCGCCGGTCGAAATCGCCGCGATCGGAATCAATGCCAGTCCGGATTCGCTCGCGCTGAGATGGTGGACGACCTGATAGTACAGCGGCAAATGCACGGTGATCCCGATAATCGCGCCGAGCGCCAAAGCACCCGCGGCTATCGCATACGGAACCACCGGGCCGCCCATCAGCGACAGCGGCAGGAATGGTTCGGACGTCTTGCGCGCGTGCCGGACAAAGACCGTGGCAAGCACCAGCGAGGCGCCAAGCATGGCGGCGATTTGCGGCGACGCCCAGGCGAAGCGGTTACCGCCCCATGTCAGCACCAGCAGGAAAACGACGGCGGATGCCATCAGCAACAGGCCACCGGTCCAATCCACTCTGCGGCGGCGGTGGAACACCGGAATCTTACCCATTTTCGGCAACAGCAACGCCAGCGAGACAAAGCCGAGCGGCACGTTGATCCAGAAAATCATCGACCAGTGCAAGTGCTCGGCGAAAACGCCCCCCAGCACCGGCCCCGCGATGCCTGCCGCAGTCCATACGCCACTGAAATAAGCCTGATACTGACCACGCTCCCGGGGCGTCACCACATCGGAGATCACAGTCTGCACCACGGGCAGGATGCCACCGCCGCCGATGCCCTGCACGCCGCGCGCCATGATCAGCGCCGCCATGTTCGGCGCCAGCGCGCACAGGACCGAACCCGCAACGAACAGACCGAGCGCGGTGACGATCATGGCACGGCGACCGTAGATATCGCTCAAGGTACCGAACAACGGCGCGACCGCTGTGGACGCCAACAGGTACGCCGTAATGACCCACGACAGGGTGGTGACCTCGTGGAACTGGCGGCCGATGGTCGGCAGCGCGGTTGCGACAATGGTCTGATCGAGGGCGGCGAGGAACATGGTCAGCATCAGGCTGACCAGAATGGTGCGCACCTCGCTCCGGCTCAGCGGCGCGGGCGTCACGACCGGCGGCGCATTGGCGTCACCCTCAGCCTTGCCAGAACGCGCCGCAGCCTCTGGCGCGGCGTCGCCGGACAGAATCGGGGGATCCGACGGACCCCGACCCAGACGCTCGAATGTATTCATGCGGACAGACAAAATATGAACTGGCTAACAAGAAACGGAGGCCGGTGCGGTTCGCTGCTTTGTGAACATTAACGCTTGAGGCCCACGTTCGGACAGCAACCGACGGAATAAAAAGCCTCCAATGCAAAATCGCAAATTTGTGATGGGAGACCGGTCAACCCTTCGGCGGTTTCCGAAGCCGGGCGCGCTTCGGCAGCCGAACCGGCCACTGCACGATATGATCCTCCAGTTCAGAATCCGGAATCTCATCCTCGGTGCCGCGGACCCGGCCACGCACCGAAACACCGGCCTCGTGGACGGTATTGGGATTCCCGGAAATCAGCGGGTGCCACCAGTAGAGATCGCGCCCCTCCGCGACCAAGCGATAACCGCAGCTCGGCGGCAACCAGTTCAAGGTCCGGACATTGTCCGGCGTGAGGCGGACGCAGTCCGGAACTTGTTCGGAACGCTTCGGGTAATCCTTGCAGGCGCAGACCCCGGCATCCAGAAGCCGGCAGGAAACATGCGTGAAATAAATGTCGCCGGTATCCTCGTCCTCCAGCTTCTCCAGGCAGCAGCGTGCGCAACCATCGCACAGGCTTTCCCATTCGGCGCTGGACATTTCATCCAAGGATTTGGTCTTCCAGAAGAACCCGTTTTGTTCCGACGATCGCGCGGGTCGTTGGGTCATGGAGTGAGCCAAGGGGGGTGCCAGAGGTTGCGCCGAAGAAAACCGATTTTCCGTCTATGGGCTTCGCCGGCACTTCGCGCAAGCGCCCTAGGGGGATCTGGGGTACCAATAGCGGCTGTGCCAGGCTGAAATCGCAACCGGCCATTGGTTTATCTTCCGCGCTCGGATAGAAGAAAATCGGCTTTCCCGAGGATGCCAAGATGATGGTCCAGCGCGGGTTTTGAGATGCCTTCTCGAGTGCCTTGGGTTTGCCGTAACGTTCTTGCATGAGGGTGGCGAGATGGCGCCTTAGAGAAGGCGCTGCGATGCCGCAGATCGGTCACAGGCCTTGGTGCGCAACAACCTGCCCTCCGATTGGAAGAAGCGAATCCGGCATATCCTGCTGGATCTCGATTCGCGCATCGATTCGACCCTGTTCTCCTCGGCGGCCGGCGCGCGGGAACTTTATGAGCGCTTCTCCACCTTCATGGACCGCTTCTATGTCGGCCATTGGAAGCGCTGGGTCATCGTCGAGCCGCTGTCTGAAGCTGCAACCTTGGGCCTCGGCGGTCTCATCCTCCTGCTGGCGCTGGCACAGCCGGCGTTCCGCGAAACCGCCGACGAGGACTGGCTGAAGAAATCCGATCTCGCGGTGGCGTTCCTCGATCGCTACGGCAATCCGATCGGCAGCCGCGGCATCAAACACAACGATTCGATTCCGTTGGAGGAATTTCCCGACAACCTGGTCAAGGCGACGCTCGCGACCGAAGATCGTCGCTTCTACGATCACTTCGGTATTGACGTCGGCGGCACCTTCCGCGCGCTGGTAACCAATGCGCAAGCCGGCGGCGTGCGGCAAGGTGGCTCATCGATCTCCCAGCAGCTTGCGAAGAATCTGTTTCTCTCCAACGAGCGCACCATCGAGCGCAAGGTCAATGAGGCCTTCCTTGCCGTCTGGCTGGAAACCCGACTGAGCAAGAACGAGATCCTTAAACTGTATCTCGACCGCGCCTACATGGGCGGCGGAACCTTCGGCGTCGACGGCGCGGCGCATTTCTACTTCAACAAGTCGGTGCGTGACGTCAACCTCGCCGAATCCGCGATGCTCGCCGGCCTGTTCAAGGCACCGACAAAATACGCGCCGCACATCAACCTGCCCGCCGCCCGCGCCCGCGCCAACCAGGTGCTCGACAACATGGTCGATGCAGGCTTCATGACCGAGGGCCAGGTGTTCGGTGCGCGGCGCAATCCCGCCACCGCGGTCGACCGCCGCGACGAGAACTCGCCGAACTATTATCTCGACTGGGCATTCGAAGAAATGCGCAAGCTGGTCGACACGTTTCCGCGCTCCTACACCGAGCGCGTGTTTGTCGTCCGCACCGCAATCGACATGAATGTGCAACAAGCGGCGGAAGAGGCGATCGAGAGCCAGTTGCGCCAGTTCGGACGCGACTATCACGCGACGCAAGCGGCAACGGTCGTCGCAGATCTCGACGGTGGCGTGCGCGCAATGGTCGGTGGACGCGATTATGGCGCAAGTCAGTTCAATCGCTCGACGGATGCCCTGCGCCAGCCCGGATCATCGTTCAAGCCGTATGTCTACACCACAGCGCTGCTCAACGGCTTCAGTCCGACATCCAAGATCGTCGACGGCCCCGTCTGCCTCGGCAACTGGTGCCCGCAGAATTACGGCCATTCCTACTCCGGGACGGTGACGCTAACCCAGGCACTGACGCGGTCGATCAATGTCGTGCCGGTAAAACTCTCGATCGCGCTCGGCAAGGGGGCAAAGAATCCCGCTAAAGCCGGCCGCGCCAAGATCGTCGAGGTCGCCCGCAAGTTCGGCATTGTCACACCGCTGCCCGACACGCCCTCGCTGCCGATCGGGGCCGACGAGGTCAACGTGCTCGAACACGCCGTCGCCTATGCGACATTCCCGAACAAGGGCAAGGCGGTGGCGCCGCACGCGGTTCTGGAGGTCCGGACCGGCGCCGGCGATCTGGTATGGCGCTACGACCGCGACGGCCCAGCACCGCGCCAGATCATTCCGCCTTCAGTCGCCGCCGACATGGCCGGTATGATGAGTCATGTGGTCAGCGAAGGCACCGCACGACGCGCCATTCTCGACGGCATTCCGGCCGCGGGCAAGACCGGAACCACAAACGCTTATCGCGACGCATGGTTCGTCGGCTACACCGGCAACTTTGTATGTGGTGTTTGGTACGGCAATGACGACTATTCGCCAACCAATCGCCTGACCGGCGGCGCGTTGCCCGCCCAAACCTGGCACGACATCATGACGGCCGCGCATCGCGGTATCGAAGTCAAAGACCTCGCCGGCGTTGCAGCGCCAGCGAAGCCGACCGCCGACGCGGCAGCCAAAACCGCCGCCAGCGACGACAATGCAAAACCGGCCCCCCCGCCGATCCTGACCAAACGCGGAGCCGACATCCTGGTCCGCGTGGAAAAGATGCTGGATCAAGCAGCCAAGACAATCGGAAAAACCTCGGCCGGAAAACCGGTCGATCCGGCTCGCTCCGGCGCCCTTAGTCCCACCTCCTCTGGCGGCGGCGCAGAAAACTTGGCGGCCGCGACGTCCAGCGACCGAGCAGCCCCGGCGCCAAGCAAGAATTAGAGTGGGATGCGGAAGTGTGTACGGTTTGCGACCGCTATAAACAATGGAATCGATCACGGTTATGATTTGGATCTTTCTGATCCAAACGTGGCGTGTTTCCGACATTCGCATTACAGATGCGCGACTCGAATGGCTTCAACACCGGAGCGCCGACACGTGCGGCTGATTGTCATTTTGCTGGGCCTCGGTCTCGCCACCGCGATAGGCCTCGGAACTACCTGGATCACCGCAACGCGCGGCACTAATCTCGGCACGCTGACCATCGGCGCATGGACGGCAAAACCAAGGATTGGATCCGCCGAGATCGACCCTTACTCCCGCGCCGCAATTGCGCGAAGTGGAGAGCTGCCGATCGGAGCGGGAGACGGCATAGCATTTCTTGCCACGACCGACGACGCCAAGCGACCGCTCGATGGCCGATGCGACGTCATCATCAGCGGCGTCACACCGGCAGCGCGGTTCTGGACGCTGACGCTCCACGACCGCAAGGGCCATCTGGTGGCGAACTCGCTGCAACGCTATGGCTTCACCAGCCAGGAAATTGTGCGGAATTCCGACGGCTCATTCGTGGTGCATGTGGCGTCTCGCGCGCGTGCCGGCAACTGGCTGCCGACCGGCGGCATCGAGAGCTATGTGCTGATGCTTCGACTCTATGACACGCCCGTCGGAGTGGGTACGCGAACCCGACGCGACGCCCCAATGCCTTCCATCGCGACAGAGAGGTGTTCATGATCCGCCTGCTGTTTGCGATCGTCGGCGGCATTCTGCTCGGCGGGATCGTGCATCTCGTCAGCGTATTGGCGCTGCCGCGGATCGCCTCGCAGGACGCCTATTCGCGACTAACGGAAATGACGACGCTGAACGCCGTGACGCCCTTGCCGCCGGCGGATCCCGCCAACTCGCTGATGCCTTTCATGGACCCCGCCTTTGCCGTCGCGGTCTGCCGCTACGATCTGTCAGACGGATCGATCAAGCTCACGGTACCCGTGAGCGAGGCCTACACGTCGGTGTCATTTTACACCCAAAGCAACGTCGCCTATTACGCCATCAACGACCGTTCAGCTGGACGCAAGGTGATCGAACTCAATCTGATGACCGAAGCACAGCACGCAGAGCTGCCCGAAGAAGAGGACGTGACGGCCGCGGACCGCCTCATCATCGACTCCCCCTCGACGACGGGGCTGATCGTTCTGAAGGCGCTGGCGCCTGAGTCCGGCATGACGGAGCAGGCGAAATCATCTCTCGCCGCCGCAAAATGCCGGCTGCAAACTGAGCCGCCCGTGGTGAAACCGGAAGCGAAACGATAGGACGTTTGCGAGGAAATCCGGGTTAACGAGACTTGGTCGGTTTTGCTCTTGTCAAGCGTTCGCTACAATCAAGGATGCGCTACCCGCGCGTGCGGAGAGCGCGGCCGATCACGGGGGCCGCGGTCACAGGGGGATTGGCGGCCAACATCGCAAGTTGCCCGATCAGGCGGTCTGCGTCGGCCGCCATACCGTCCGGCGCCTGAACCACCAGATGCTCGAGCGCCCAGCGATAGGACGCGATCCGCTGCTCGAGGCATTGTTGCACCCACTGCACGATCAGAGTGTTTTCCTCCATGCGGGCGACGGCGTCAGCGTGCTCACGCGGCGATAGGTCGGACACCAATCTCAGGCTGGCGTTGCGCTTGCCGTCGAGAACGAAGACCTGCCGGGCGGTGTTGAAGAACGGATCAAAACGGGTGATGTCGTCGCGGACGTCATCGATTAATTGCGTATAGCGCGAAGTGTGAGAACGATGCGGCTCGTCGATGAGCAGGCGGCCGTAAGCGGAGCGATCAAATGCAGGCTTTTGCCGCCATGGCGTAGCGAGCGGGTCGTAGTCGCCGAACACACTCTTCCAGGCCGGCCGCGAATGCGGCGGCTCGACCAGCGGATAGGCGAGATCGCGCAACATCCTCTCGCTCTCGGTTAGTTGAAACCGCGACGGCTGACGACCGATGCTGCCGGTCGCTTCCGCGCCCATCCAGCGGTGCATGTCGTCGTTGCGTGCATCCTGACGAACGCGGCCGAAGTCACCACCACTGCATGCTGCGAGCGCAGTTCCTAATAGAATCACGGAAACAAGCGAAGTGAGAGGTGAACGTTTCAGCCCTGGCATCGCAAGCGACGTCTCCTGCATCGGGCGTGTCCGGAAAAATCAGGAGCGGGCGCGGCGGCGGCGCCGCCGCCCGGCAGCCGTGCCTTGCTCGGGACCGCTTCCACCGCTGGTTTCGTCGGTCTCGCGGTCGATGCGTATGACCGGCAGAATCACCACCGTTCCCCTCATCTGATCCGAAGAGCGATTTACCGTCGATCCCAGCCGCGAAGCCGCATCTGCCGGAAACGCAATAACGGTGCCCATGCTCAGCCTCTCCTCGCCCCAGCGCTCGTCGCGATTTGGGCAGCGACGCGTCGGGATTTAGAACCCCGCATGGTTAACGGCCTGTTAAAGCGGCCGCGCTAGGTTGAGAACAAACTGGTTCCGTAAGCGTAAGCCGCCATGACCACATCTCCGATGTTTCCCGGCTTCGACGGGTTGTTGATGCTGTCCCGCCGGGACGGCGTTGACATCCGTCCGACTCTGCTACGGGTCCTGACCGATCTTTACGTGCAGACCAGCACACACTCTGTCGAAGAGGAACGACATTTCGTCGAACTCACCTCACGCCTGATCGATCATGTCGACGACGCCACCCGCGCCGTAGTGCGCGCCCGCCTGTCGATCTACCCGCGGACGCCGGCGGCGATCATGAGCAAGCTGCGGCTCGACGCGTCCACCACCCCACCGCAGGCTGGTAGCCCCGCGCCGCCATCGCCGCCCGCGACGGCGGCCCCAGCGACGAAACCGCACACGGTCGCAACGCTATCGATGGCACCAGGTGACGCCGCCGAAATAAGTGAGATGTTCTTTGGCGCAAGCTCTAAAGATCGCGCTTTGATCCTGCACAACCTATCCACGGCCCCGCTGCGGCCGTCGCCGCATATTCATCCGTCCCGTGCCCTGCGGGCGATCGAGATTTTGCACATGGCCGCATTCGCGTCCGACGTTGATAGCTTCGCGACCGAACTCAGCGCAACCTTGATGCTTCCCGCCGCGATCTCCGAACAGGTGGTGAAGGATGCGGGCGGCGAGCCACTCGTTTGCGCCGCCAAGGCCATCGGCATTCCCTCTGAAATCTTCCAGCAGATTTTGCTGTTTCTCGATCCGGCCATCGGCACGTCCGTCACTGAGGTCTATCGGCTCTCGCGCCTCTACGACGCGCTCAGTGAACGCTCTGCGCGAATCATGCTGGCCGCCTGGCGCGGCGCCACGATGACGGAAGCTCGGGCGAAGTATCGCTCCACCCTTTACGATGACGGGCGCAATCGCACGCGGACAGCGCCGGCGCACGGGCGTCACGGCGCTGTCCAACCCGGCACGGCGCCTGCCGCGCGCGGAACCGGACGCAATCCAATAAAAGGGTAGATGAGCGGATTGCCAAACCGGTTCTTGAAGGCCGAGCGGTCAAGGGCAGGCCGAAACATCGAGGCTAGGATGCCGTCATCGTCTCCTTGACCTTGGCGATCAGCGCACTGAGCGCGAAAGGCTTCGCAAGGAAAGCGAACTGCTCGTTCTCCGGCAGACTCTTGTCGAATGCTTCTTCCGCGTAACCCGACACGAAAATGATTCTGAGATTGGGATTGCGCACCCGCATTTTCCGCAACAGAGTTGGTCCGTCCATTTCCGGCATAACAACGTCAGAGACCACCAGATCAACGGCACCATTCTCGTCGAGCGCTTCCAGCGCCTCGATGCCGTTGGATGCCTCGATCACGCTGTAGCCGCGCGAACGCAGGCCGCGAGCATTGAGCGAACGCAACCCCTCTTCGTCCTCCACTAACAAAATAGTGCCTTGGCCGGTCAGATCGGTGTTGACCGGTTTGGCCGCGGGAGAAGGCTCCTTCGCCGCGCCAATCACGCCGGACGACGCCGGCGGCGCCTCGGCTTCGGGATGGTGGCGCGGCAGGAAAATACGAAACGTCGTGCCCTCGCCCGCCTTGGAGTCAACGTAGATGAAACCACCGGTCTGCTTGACGATGCCGTAGACCGTGGACAGACCGAGCCCGGTGCCCTTGCCCACCTCCTTTGTGGAAAAAAACGGCTCGAAAATCTTATCGACGATCTCGGGCGGAATGCCTGTACCGGTGTCGCCGATCTCGACCAGCACATAGTCCGCGGCCGGCATTCCCTTGTGGCCGAACGCCGCGACCTCCGCGGCCGCGACGTTCGCGGTGCGGATCGCGAGCTTGCCGCCATTTGGCATGGCGTCGCGCGCATTGACCACGAGATTGACGATCACCTGTTCGAACTGCGAGACGTCGGCCTTGACCGGCCACAGGTCTCGCCCGTGCACGACGCCTGGGAAAGTAACCTTCTCGCCGATCAAACGTTTAAGCAACATGCCGATGTCGCTCAGGGTGTCGCCGAGATCGAGCACTTTCGGCTGCAGGGTCTGTCGCCGCGAGAACGCCAGCAATTGCCGCACCAGGGCTGCGGCGCGGTTGGCGTTCTGCTTGATTTGCATGATATCCTGGAAAGACGGATCGGTCGGCTTGTGCGCGTTCAGCAGGAAGTCATTTGCCATCATGATGGCGGACAGCACGTTGTTGAAATCGTGCGCGATGCCTCCGGCAAGCTGGCCAACCGACTCCATCTTCTGGGATTGATTGATCTGGCTCTCGAGCGTGCGCCGCTCAGTCGTCTCAAGCATGTAGACGATGGCTGCTTCCGCGTCGCGATCGTCCTCCACCGCGGTGACGAAAAACTGTCCCCATCGCTCGCGCGCGCCCTCCAGCATCACCTCGACGGGAGGGATATCACCCTGCCCGTCCGCCGCAGCGTGGATGGCCGCGCTCAATTGACCACGATCGCGCTCCTTGACCGCCGCAAGAATCGACTTGGCCACGGCGCCGTCCGGACTGAGGCTTTGCGCGAGTTTCGCAAACCGCGCGTTGGCGCGACCAACCGCGCCGGATTTATCGACCGTCGCGATCGCCATCGGCGTGTTGTCGAAGAAGCGCATGAAGCGTACTTCCGCCGCACGCTGCGGATCGACGCGCTCGTCGCGGGCGCGGCTGATCACCAGCGTTCGCGAGGGACCGGGCACACCGTCGGCGCCGAAAGCCAACTTGTGATACAGCCGCGCCGGCATAGTCTTGCCATTGCGCATCCGCAGATCGATATCGAAGACCTCGGTGCGGACTTCGCCGGGCGCAGCAATGATCGATGTCAGCAAAGACGCGCCGTCCCCCGAAACGATGTCGGCGAGCTTCAGGCCACCCGAGCCGACCTCCGCCAGATCGTGATCCAGCCAGTTGGCAAGCGTCGCATTGACATAGACAAGATCGCCTGACTGGTTGACCGAGAAGAATCCGCACGGCGCATGATCGAGATATTCGATCGCATGGCGCAGTTCCTGGAATACATCTTCCTGCCGCTCGCGATCACGGGTGATGTCGGCGATCGACCACACGGCATATCGAGAATACCGCTTTGCCTGTGCGAGCCGGCGGACCCTCAGCCGCAGCCAGCGACCGTTCGTGCCGTCGGCGGCGGCAACGCGCACCTCTTCCTGCTGACGTTTACCCTCGCGCGCCGCCTTCAAAAGGCGGAACACCGCCTCGGAAACGTCGGGATTGCCGATGAATACGCGCTCCACCGGCCGCACGTCCTGCATCGACGTAGCTCCGGTCAGGGCGAGATAAGCGGAGTTGGCATAAATGACGTGCCCGCCGGAATCGGTGACGGCGATACCGTCGAAGGCGTGATCCGCTATCGGACGCATCAGCGGATCATCAATGGTGCGGTCGGCAAAGCGGACGATCCCGGCCGCGAACGCGAAAAGCGTGAACAGCCCGACCATCGCCAGCGAGGCCAATAGCGCCAGAATATAAGGCTGGGCGTTAGTACTCCCCAGCGTCATAAACGCCACGGCGGCCGCGACGATCGAACCCGCGACCAGCAGAACCAGGAGGATGCTGCCGCTCCGCCGCGCCGGCTCCTGCCCCACCTGCGGTGAATCGATGTCGGGATCTGGCGTCATGGAATCCGGCGGGGCCTATCGCGGCGGGCGCGGAATGCGCATGCGCCGGGTCCTGAGTGCCTGAATCGGACCCGGCAGCGCAAGCGCCTCATGGGCTCATTCCCGCCATTTCCCCCACCCCGATGCTCCTCCGATCCCGGCCACCGGCCTCAGATCCGGTGCCCCGAAAACCCGCGCTTCAGGCCCATGACGTAACCAATGATTTCGGCGACGGCGTGATAGTGCTCGGCCGGAATCTCGTCGTCGATTTCGACAACGGCATACAGCGCGCGGGCCAAAGGCACGTTCTCGACGACTGGAATGTCATGCTCGCGGGCGATTTCCCTGATCTTGAGCGCGATGTTATCCACGCCTTTGGCTACGCAGACCGGCGCCGACATGCCGCGCTCGTAGGACAAAGCGACCGAATAGTGCGTCGGATTGGTGATGATCACCGAAGCCTTGGGAACGGCGGCCATCATGCGCTTCTTCATGCGGACATGGCGCAACTGTCTGATGCGAGCCTTGATATGCGGATCGCCCTCTGACTGTTTGAACTCCTCTTTCATCTCCCGCAGCGACATTTTCTGTCGCTCGAACCATTGCCGGTACTGGAACAGGTAGTCTGCGATCGCGACCAGCGCGAGCATCACAATCACGGCGCCGAGCAATTGCAGCGTCAGGCTTTTCGTAATTCCGAGAAGGGCGTCCGGATCGAGCCGCACCATCGCGTCGAGCCGCGAGCGCTCCGGCCAAAGCACCGCCGTCATGACCGCGCCCAGCGCGATCAGCTTGAAAAGTCCCTTGGCGAAGTTCGCAGCAGCCTGCTTGCCGAAAATCCGCTTGGCGCCGGACACCACTGAAATCTTGCTGAGCTTCGGCTTGAGCGATTCCCCCGACCAGACGAAGCGGTGCTGAATGACATTGCCGGCAACGGCAGCCATCATCAGCAAAAGCAACGGAATGCCCAGCACGGCAGCAAGGCGATACCCGATTTGCTCGGTCAGTGCCAAAAGACCGGGGCCGTCGGTCCGAATTTGCCAGGAATTGGCGATCAGATTGCGCAACGGCGTCTGGAACCCGTCGCCGATCGAACCAGCAAACGTCGAAAGTACCAGTGTCGCACCCGCAATCACGAACCAGGTGTTGATCTCCTGGCTCTTGGCGACGTCGCCGCGCTCGAGCGCATCGTCGAGGCGCTTTTGCGTCGGGTCTTCTGTTTTCTCGGTATCGTCGCTCTCGTCGGCCATCGCGGAGACCTCAGTTCAGCGACGTCAGATCTTGCATCACGCCGACCAGATAATCCATGTAGGTTCCCATCATGGACGCCAGCACGGCGGCGAAGATCATGAAGCCGATAAGAATCGAGAGCGGCACGCCAACGAAATAAACCTGCATCTGCGGCATCAGCCGCGCGAGCACGCCAAGCCCGATATTGAAGACCAGTCCGAACACCAGAAACGGAGCCGACAGTTGCAGGCCGATCTTGAAAGCGCCGGCAAAAGCACGCGTCGCCAGCGCCGCCACGTCGCCGCTCGGCATCAGTTCGCCTGGCGAGAATATCTTATAACTGTCGTTGAGCGCGGCAATGACCAGATAGTGGGTGTCGGTTGCGAACAGCAGCGCGATCCCGAGAAGGGTCAGGAAGTTTCCCATCAACGCGCCTTGCTGGCCCTGCGTCGGGTCCACCGATGTGACGAATCCAAGCCCGAGCTGCTGTGCGATGATCGAGCCTGCCACATGCAAGGCCGCGAGCGTGACGCGTGCCGTAGCGCCCAGCACGACGCCGATAATGATCTCGTGCACCAACAAAACCGCCAGTGGCGCGACCGACTGCATGTCAACGTGATAGGCGGCACGATGCAGCGGCAGGATGATGAGGGTCAAAAGCAGAGCGATGGCGAGCTTCACACCCACCGGAATGAAGCCCTCGCCGAACCCAGGCAACAGCATCACCATCGCGCCAATGCGGGCGAATACCAGCATGAAGGTGGCGGCGAGAGCGGGTAGAAGCGAGATATCGATGTGCATCTCGCGACTGTGCGTCAGCCGCCGATGATTCGCGATGAAATCCGTATCATTTCGGCGTGCAGCGCATCGGCCATGAACGGTAGCGCCAGCACCAGCGTCACGAAGATCGCCAGAATCTTCGGCACAAACACCAGCGTCTGCTCCTGAATCTGCGTCAATGCCTGCACCAGCGAAATCGCGACGCCGACGATGAGTCCGACGGCCAGCAGCGGTCCGGAGACCAGAACGATGGTCCAGATCGCGTCACGCGCGACATCCAGTGTTTCAGCGCCGGTCATGACAAACCTCTTTTCGGCCAGATAAGGAATGACGCAGCATCAGCGAACTGATGTGCGCTCCAATCAGATCGGCATCCTCATGATGTCTTCATAGGATTGAATGACGCGGTCGCGCACCGACACCAGCGTCGACACCGCGACGTCGGTATCCGCGACCGCGGTCACCACATCCATCAGGTTGGCCTTGCCTGATGCCATCGCCACCGTCTGCGCATCGGACGCCCGCCCCGCTTCCCTCACGCCGCCGAGCACATCTTTCAGCACCGCACTGAACGCGGGACCATCACCGCCCGGCGCTTTGCCACCGGCGGCGCCGGAATCCATCATCCTCGCGAGGCTCGCATAGGCATTTGCTGCAACTGTGGGCGACGCCATGGTCAGATCTCCGATCAGGACTTGAGGATATCGAGTGTGCGCTGGATCATCCGGCGCGTTGCGCTGATGATGTTGAGGTTCGCCTCGTAGGACCGCTGCGCGTTGCGCATGTCGGTCATCTCCACCAGCGAATTGACGTTGGGATATTTGACGTTGCCGCTGGCGTCTGCGGCCGGATTGCCCGGCTCGTGCTTGACGCGGAACGTTGACATGTCAGGCCTCACCCGGCCGAGCGTCACCACTTTCGCATCGAGCGCACGATCGAGGGCCGAAGAAAAGGTCGGCACCTTGCGGCGATAGGGATCGCCGCCTGGCCCTTGCGCGGTTGAGTCGGCGTTGGCGATGTTTTCCGAAATCACCCGCATTCTCCCGGCCTGCGCTCGCAGACCAGAGGTCGCGATGCTCATCGATCGCATGAAGTCGGCGCCGTTGTCTGCCATGATGCGGTCTCCCTCCGTTTAGCCCTGCGTCACGCCTTGCCGACAGCCATCTTCAGCAGCCGCAGGCTACGGCTGTAGAGCGAGGTCGCGGCGGCATAGTCGATCTGGTTGGCCGACACCTGGAGCATTTGATCCTCAAGGCTGACGGCGTTGCCAGCCGGACGGGTCTGAAAGCCGCCATTGCCGTTTTGTCCGAAGTGCGAGAACGCTTCGAAACCGGCGATGCTCTGACCTGAGGTGGGGCGGATCATCGCCAGAGTCGCGCCGCCCGAGGCATTGCCGCCTTGCGCGTCGAACCTCGGTTCCACCAGATCGTGCGGCCTGAAGTTCGGCGTATCGGAGTTAGCGACGTTTTCGGCCAGAACACGCTGGCGCTCGTGATGCCACTGCATCCGGGTGCGCAGCGCCGCCAGCGAGGTAATATCGTTGAGGGGCACGGGTCTTTGCTCCGGCCTCGGGACGGGGCGCCGCCGAGGTAGGCAGAATTTGCCCCCCTCATGGTTAACAGCGGGTTAAGAACAGCAAAGCGGCGGATCTTGCCTAAACCCGCTTTCCGCTCAGGCGCACGTTAAAATCTCGGATTGCCCAGATACTTGCCACGAGTGCGTTAACCACCTTTGTTAACCGGAGCGCACGACGCGCAGAAGTTGTTTTGGTCTCTTCGATTCATAGGTTATTAAGGCTGTCGGCGGCAGTTTTTGCCGGGCGGGATCAATAGACTGGGCCAAGGCTCGATCGTCACGGGAGGAATGCCGGAAGGCATTCGACGATCCGAAGCTGAATTAAAGGCGCTTTCTGTCAGGAACACAGCATGCAGGCAGTCACATTCGTCATCGCATTCATTGTGGTCCTGGCGCTGATCGCCGGGGCCGCCTGGCTCGTGCGGCGATTCGCAGGAGATCGTCTCGGCGTCAATGCCAATCGCGGACGCATGCCCCGTCTGGCGGTGATCGATGCCGCCGCAGTCGACGGACGTCGGCGGCTGGTTCTGGTGCGCCGGGACAATGTCGAGCACCTGCTGATGATCGGAGGACCGACCGACATTGTCGTGGAGCACAACATCGTTCGCGCCGCCAGCCCCGGACGCGATCAGGCTCCGCAACGCCCGCTATCGAACGTTGAAATGCCGAGGCTGCCACCGCTGGCCGAGACCGGCTGGATGGAGTCCGACGGCACTCGCTCCGATCCGTCCGGCCATCCTGAGCCTCCAATCCCGGAATCGCCTCCCCCGGCCCGCCCGCCCTTCGCCGATGCCCCACGCCGGCCGGTTGCCGCCGAGCGCCGCAGCGATCCGTTGGCCGGTTTCACGCCCGAGCCCATGAGCCGAACCGACATTCGCGGCGCCCGTCCGGCGCGACAGGAACCGGTGATGCCGCCGCGTCCAGCGCCGCCTCCTGCGCCGACGCCCTCACCGCCTCCCTCTGCCTCCAACGCGGATCAAAATCTCGCGGAGATGGCGCAACGTCTCGAGGCCGCACTCCGGCGCCCGACGGGCGACAGCAAGCCTTCGGCCGCGGCGCCCGCGACCTCCGAACCACCGCCTCGTCCGCGCAGTACGCAAATTACACCCGGTCCCGCATCCCGTAGCGAATCGTCAGGGGCACCGCCGGTCGCGCCACCCGGTCCGAAATCCGGGTTCGAGCACCTTGAGAACGAGATGGCGTCTCTGCTCGGGCGCTCGAAGTCCCCTTCGTGAGTGCGGCGACCCACCCGCGTAGAGTTTCATTCCTTCTCATTCTGATAGCCGCCGGATCGCTCACCGATCCGGCGTTCGCGCAGGATATCAGCATCAATCTTGGCGGCGCCGGCAACGGCGGCGTGAGCGAGCGTGCGATCCAGCTGATCGCGCTGCTCACCGTGTTGTCGATTGCACCGTCGATTTTGATCATGATGACGTCGTTCACGCGCATCGTGGTGGTGCTTTCACTGCTGCGTACCGCGCTAGGCACCGCGACCGCACCTCCCAACTCCGTCATTATCGCACTTGCGATGTTCCTCACTGCCTTCGTAATGGGACCAACGCTGCAGAAATCCTACGACGATGGCATCAAGCCGCTGGTCGCCAACGAAATCACGGTTGAGGACGCTTTGCAGCGTGCGTCCGTTCCACTGCGCGGCTTCATGCAGAAGAACGTGCGGGAAAAGGATCTCAAGCTGTTCATGGATCTGTCCGGCGAGCCGCCGCCGGGTACGCCCGCTGAACTCTCGCTGCGCATCTTGATGCCGGCCTTCATGATCTCCGAACTGAAGCGCGCCTTCGAGATCGGATTTCTGCTTTTCCTGCCGTTCCTGATCATCGATCTCGTGGTGGCATCGGTCTTGATGTCGATGGGCATGATGATGCTGCCGCCCGTCGTTGTGTCGCTGCCGTTCAAGCTGATCTTCTTCGTGCTGGTCGACGGCTGGGCGCTGGTGGCCGGCAGTCTCGTGCAGAGCTACGGGACTTAAAGCGGTACGCGCTCTGGCGTTTGATGCCAGACTTGATCGCTTACTCTTTCCTCAATTGAGGAATGCTAGGGACGAAATTTCACACGGCCGAAAAGGACAGATACCGGCCCACAGGCATTTGCTGTTGGGCCGGCGCGGTCTTTAGAAGAAGAAGCTGGTCTGGAGATAGCCGTAGAAGGTGTCGGCTGTGGCAGGCGCGTTGGGGGCAGTCTGCAGGAATCTGCCTTTGATCAGGTAGGTGACGCCGGTATCCATCAGCCAGGCGTCCGGGATGAGCCAGTACCGCAGGCGAGTCTCGATCTGCTGGCCGGCGAAGTTGCCGGATCGGCCGGTACGGTCCCGTACCCCTGTGGTGGCGAAGGAGTCGGTCGCGTCCGCCAGGAAGAGCGGGCGGTAGGTGACGAAGGCATCCCAGATCGGGCTCGGCGTGACCTCCAAGCGTATGCCCGGCGAGATCAGGTTGGACCGCTGCACCGCGCCGTAAAGGCTGGTCGGACCGTATTCCCAGCGCCGGGCGCCGAACAGGGTATCGAAACGGGTGAAGGTGGCAGGGTTGGCGCTGTCGCCGCTGGCTTGATCGTATTGAAACGAGACCCGCGGCAGCCACGCCGTATTGAAGGTGTAGCCTGCCTGCGTATGGAAGAAGTAGGCCGAGACATGGAGATCGCGCCTGTCGGTGATGGCGGCCGTCTCGCGGGCGCGACCCGTCTGGTAAGTCGTTTCGACCTCCCAGTCCCACTGCGCAGGCCTCGGCGCCTTCCATAGCCGGAAGCCGGGGGTGAACAGGCGGCGGTTGCGGGTTTGCAACGATCGCAGGCCTGACCCGGTATCATCCTCGTACAGGCCGTAGCCATAGAGCTCGAGGGTTCCACCGAATACGTTCGCGAAGGTATAGGAACTGCCGTAAAATTGCAGATCCAGGTTCTCCTCATCCAACACGATCGCATTGTCGAGGATGCCCGGCACGTCGTTGGGCAACCGGTTGTGCGGCATGGTCCAGAACACGGTCATCTGATCCTTGTTCGCGCCCTGCCAGTCGAAGGACGCGCCGGTGAAGGCATTGATGGTGTTTCGGTAGTCGTTACGCGCCATGAGGCGGCGTGAGCCGACGTCCTTCGTGAACCGGCCGGTGGTGAGGCTGCTATTCGAACCATTGCCCGTTTGCTCGGAAAGATCGAACTTGAGATAGGCCTGGGTGAGCTCGAGGGCGTTCACCTCCGTGGTGGAGGCCGTCGAGTTCGGTTTCTGCAAGTAGCCGCGGCTGTCGAACACTTCGCCGCCGATCTTGATCTTGTGACCGGTATCGTACTCGGCGTAAATGTTGGTGCGGAGTGCGAGTAACACGTCGTCCTGCGGAGCAGGCGCCGGACGGAACTGGTTGTTGATCCCTTCGATGCGGGACCGGAAACTGCCCCCGATCTT